>NZ_JBVMAE010000005.1:0-245263 GCF_055597485.1 Crenobacter sp. CS_VA4 | reverse complement strand
GAGTGGTAGTTCAGTTGGTTAGAATACCGGCCTGTCACGCCGGGGGTCGCGGGTTCGAGTCCCGTCCACTCCGCCAACAGTACAAAGCAGTACCCAGAACACCGGGCGTTTAGCTCAGTTGGTAGAGCGTCTGCCTTACAAGCAGAATGTCGGCGGTTCGACTCCGTCAACGCCCACCAAAGATTGTGTGGAGTGGTAGTTCAGTTGGTTAGAATACCGGCCTGTCACGCCGGGGGTCGCGGGTTCGAGTCCCGTCCACTCCGCCAATACAAAAAAGCGCCTTTACGGGCGCTTTTTTCGTTTCCGCTCATCCCCTCCACCGGGTGCTACCATCCACCCAGCGGTTCGAACCGGCCCCCACTCAACGCAGCCCCTCCCTCACGCCCGACCAGTCGTCGCCACGGCAACTGCACTGCATGTACCAACCAGGCATCTAACCGTTCGGCCCCAACACAAGGCACAAAAAAAGGCGCCTCGACGAGCGCCTTTTCCAATGGTCCCACCTTAACGACGGCGCAACGCCACCGCCCAGACAAACACGATCACACCGACGAAGAACACGCCGCTCCAGAATGGCATCGACTGACCGAGGAAGGTCCAGTCCACCGCCGCGCATTCGCCGCTGCCATGAAACACCTTAGCCAGCACGTCGGCCATCGGCATGGTTTCGAGCATATAGTCGAGGCCCGGGCCGCAGGCCGGCACCTGATCGGCCGGCAGATGCTGCAGCCATACCTGGCGGGCCGCCACGCCGCCGCCGGTCAGCGCACTCAGCGTCACCAGCAGCGCCGACAACTTCACCCCCCAGTCCTTCGGATTGACCAAGGCGGCGATCAGCGCGATCAGACCGGCAACGATGACCGCCACGCGCTGCATGATGCACATCGGGCACGGCTCCAGCCCCATCTGGTACTGCGCGTATAGTGCAAACGCCATCGCTGCGGCACAGCCGAGCGCAATCAGGAAAAATCCCGTCCGCGGACGCGGTAACAACATAACACCCCCTGTTTGATACTGTTCTTGTATTCCGGACTAAGAGTCCGCCAACAAACCCTCCCGGCCTTGCTGTCCTGCCTTGCCGTACTACTTATACAGTCTGCGGCAGGAGACCTAACCGGGATCACTTCGCTGGGTTCCATTAGCGATTCTAAGCCGACCGGTCGGTTCGCCACGATAGAGTCGTGGCCGTCACGGTTAGTTCATCACACTGTCAATAAATCACTTCGACCGGATCGAGGTGGCACCACAGGAACCAGCTCGCCACGCTGCGCCACGGCCGCCAGCGCTCGCCGATTTCGCGACATTCGGCCAAGCTTGGCCGAACCCCGTTGAAATACAGCTCGGCTAACGCGCGCTGCACGCCTATGTCGTCAACTGGCCAGATGTCGGCGCGGCTGAGATTGAAGATCAGGTACATTTCGGCGGTCCAGCGACCGATGCCGTGCACCGCAGTCAGCGCTGCCAGCACCTCGTCGTCATTGGCGGCTTCCAGCTGCTCGGCCGAGAGCCGGCCATCGACAAAATGCGCGGCCAGATCGCGCACGTACCCCACCTTGCGCGCCGACAGACCGACCGTGCGTAACGCCGCTTCGTCGGCGGCCAGCACCGCCGCCGGTGAATGCTCGTCGAGCAAGGCGGTCAGCCGCCCCCAGATCGTTTCGGCGGCGCGCATCGAGATTTGCTGGCCGACGATGGCGCGCAGCAGCGTCTCGAACGGCGCTCCGCGCGTCTTCAACATCGAGCCAGCAAAACGTTCGATCAAGCCGGCCATCACCGGGTCACTACCGGCCAGCTCGGCACACGCCTGCTGCCAGTAGTGCGGCGTGCTCATGCCTCGCCGGCCACCGTCATGCCGTCGATCAGGATCGAGCCGACCTTCTTGGCGCCACGCATCACCGCATCGTTGGCCACCGCGCTGATCGAGGCGAACATCTCGCGCAGATTGCCGGCGACGGTGATCTCCTCGACCGGGTAGGCGATCTGGCCGTTTTCCACCCAGAAACCGGCGGCGCCGCGCGAGTAATCGCCGGTCACCAGATTGATGCCCTGCCCCATCAGTTCGGTGACGATCAGGCCGGTGCCCATCTGACGCACCAGCTCGTCGAAGCTTTCACCCGTGCTGTGCAGCACCAGGTTGTGCGGACCGCCGGCGTTGCCGGTGGTGCTCATGCCGAGCTTGCGCGCCGAGTAGCTGCTGAGGAAATAGCCTTCCAGCACGCCGTCGGACACCACGCGGCGCGAGCAGGTCGCCACGCCTTCGTTGTCGAACGAGCTGCTGCCGAAGCCGCGCAACAGGAACGGGTCTTCGTCGAGTGTGACGTTGGCCGAAAACACCGGCTTGCCGAGCGCATCGAGCAGGAAGCTCGACTTGCGATACAGGCTGCCGCCGCTGACCGCCGAGACGAAGTGCCCGATCAGCGACGCGGCCACCGGCGATTCGAACAGCACCGGGTAGCGACCGGTCTTGGCGCGCCGTCCACCGAGCCGGCGCACCGTCCGCTCGCCGGCGATGCGGCCCACCTGCTCGACCGGCTCCAGATCGTCCGGATGGCGAGCCAAGCTGTACCAGTAATCGCGCTGCATCGCGCCGCCGGCCTCGGCGATCACCGCCGCCGACACGCTGTGTCGCGAACTCGGGAAGCCGGCCATGAAACCGTAACTGTTGGCGTAGATGAACTGACTCTCCTGGCTGGAGACGGTGGCGCCTTCGGAATTCTTGATGCGGGCATCGACCGCGCGGGCCGCCGCTTCGCACTGGCGCGCCAGCTCGATCGAGCGCTCGACGTCGACATCCCACGGATAGAACAGATTGAGGGCCGGGAATTCGGTCGCCAACAGACCGCGGTCGGCCAGGCCGGCACAGTCGTCGGCCGCGGTGAAGCGGGCGATGTTGACCGCCGCGGCCACCGTGTCGGCCAGCGCCTCGGCCGAGAAGTCCGCGGTGCTGGCATGCCCCTTCTGCTGGCCGATATAGACGGTGACGCCGACGCCCTTGTCCTGGTTGTACTCGATGGTTTCCACCTCATCCAAGCGCACCGTCACGGTCTGACCGCGTCCTTCGGACACATCGACCTCGCAGGAGGTGGCGCCCTGCCGGGTCGCCAGGTCGAGCACTTGGGCGGCAATCCCCTCCAGGGCATCGCGGGAATAGCTGAAAACGTTGGCTGTCATGGCATCCTTGCGCAATAAGCGGCCCGACGGCCGGGCCTTTTTCGGTATCATACCAGTCTTGTTATATAAGGCAGCGAACGATGACCGACTCCTATCAGAATAGTCCAGACGGCGAATGGGTCAGCAAGACCCAGCGCAAGAAGGAAATGAACGAGCTACAGGCACTGGGGGCCGAGCTGACCGCACTGTCCAACGACACGCTGAAGAAAATGGAGCTGCCGGACGACCTGCTGGCCGCCCTGCTCGAATACAAGCGCATTACCGCGCACGGCGCGCTCAAGCGTCAGGAACAATACATCGGCCGGCTGATGCGCGACGTCAACCCTGAGCCGATCCGCCAGCGCCTGGCGATCATCAAGGGCGACTCGGCCGAGCACACCGCCTGGCTGCACCGCGTGGAGCGCTGGCGCGAGCGGCTGCTGGCCGACGACGCGACCCTGCAGCAGTTCCTCGCCGAGCACGCGGAAGCCGACGTGCAGCAGCTGCGCACCCTGATCCGCAACAGCCGCAAGGAATTGCACGAGAACAAGCCGCCGAAGAACTTCCGCGTGCTGTTCCAGGAAATCAAGCGACTGATCCCGGAGCCGGGCAAGCCGAGGCGCCAGGACGACGCCGCAGACAGCGACGAGGACGAGGCATGAGCACACTGAAGATCGGCCTGGTGTCGATTTCGGACCGCGCCAGCAGCGGCGTGTATCAGGACCAGGGCATTCCGGCGCTGCAGGGCTGGTTCGCCGCCGCGCTGACGAGCCCGTTCGTCACCGTCACCCGGTTGATCCCGGACGAGCAGCCGGTGATCGAGGCGACGCTGAAAGAACTGGTCGACGTCGAAGGCTGCCAGCTGGTGCTGACCACCGGCGGCACCGGCCCGGCGCCACGCGACGTCACCCCGGAGGCCACGCTGGCCGTCGCCGATCGCGAAATGCCCGGTTTCGGCGAACAGATGCGCCAGATCAGCCTGCGCTTCGTGCCGACCGCGATCCTGTCGCGCCAGGTCGGGGTGATCCGCAAGCAATCGCTGATCCTCAACCTGCCGGGGCAGCCCAAGGCGATCAAGGAAACGCTCGAGGGCCTGAAGGACGCCGACGGCAAGGTCTTGGCCTCCGGCATCTTCGCCGCGGTGCCGTACTGCATCGACCTGATCGGCGGCCCGTATATCGAAACCGACGAGACCGTCGTCAAGGCGTTCCGCCCCAAGTCGGCAATCAAACCGCAAGCATGAGCCCGTACCGTGCACCGCGCTGGCTGAAGGGCGGCAACGCCCAGACCATCTGGCCGGCGATCTCGCTGAAGCTGCCCGCCCCCGACTATCGCCGCGAGTTGTGGTCGACACCGGACGGCGGCGAGATCGCGCTCGACTTCGTCGACGGCCGGGCCGGTGCACCGCTGGTCGTGCTGTTTCACGGGCTGGAAGGCAGTAGCCGCAGCCACTACGCCAAGGCGCTGATGCACGAAGTAAAACGACGCGGTTGGCACGGCGTGGTCTCGCACTTTCGCGGCTGCGGCGGGGTGGAAAACACCCTGCGCCGCGCCTACCACGCCGGCGACTCGGCCGAGGTGGCCTGGGTATTGCAAAGGTTGGCCGAACGCCATCCGGCGCTGTTTGCCGCCGGCGTGTCGCTGGGCGGCAATATGCTCGCCAAGTACCTGGGCGAGGCCGGCGCCGCGGCGTGCTGCCGTGCTGCGGCGGTGATCTCGGCACCGCTGGATCTAAGCGCCGCCAGTTCGCGGCTCGACCGCGGCGTCGGCCGGCTGCTCTACACCCGGATGTTCCTCAACACCCTGAAGCCCAAGGCGTTCCGCCAACTGGAGCGCCACCCGGGGCTGTTCGACGGCCACCGTCTGCGGCGCGCCCGCTCGTTTCGCGAGTTCGACGACCTGGTCACCGCCCCCTTGCACGGCTACCGCGATTTTCGCGACTACTGGCAGCACGCCAGCAGCAAGCCGCTGTTGACCTCGATCGCGGTGCCGACACTGATCCTGAACGCGCGCAACGACCCGTTCCTGCCGCCGTCGGCGCTGCCGACCGCCGCCGAAGCAAGCGACTGCGTCACGCTAGAACAACCGGAAGAAGGCGGCCACGTCGGCTTCGTCACTGGCCGTTTTCCCGGCCGTATCGACTGGCTGCCGCGTCGTCTGCTAGCCTTCTTCGATAGCGCCGGTTCGGCCCACGACAACAATCGAGAGAAATCACCACGCCATGTCTGACATCCTCAACCGCATCCTGGCGACCAAGCAGCAGGAAGTCGCCGCCGCCCTGGCCGCCCGGCCGCTCGCCGAAGTGCGTGCCGCCGCCGAAGACCGCCTCGACCGCCGCGACTTCGTCGCCGCCCTCCGCGCCAAGCACGCCCTCGGCCAGGCCGGCGTGATCGCCGAGATCAAGAAGGCCAGCCCGAGCAAGGGCGTGATCCGTGAAAACTTCCAGCCGGCCGCGATCGCCAAGAGCTACGCCGAGCACGGCGCCGCCTGCCTGTCGGTACTGACCGACCGCGACTACTTCCAGGGTTCGGCCGACTACCTACAGGCTGCCCGCGCCGCCTGCCATCTGCCGGTGCTGCGAAAGGACTTCATGGTCGACCCGTACCAGATCTACGAGGCGCGTGCGATGGGCGCCGACTGCATCCTGCTGATCGCCGCCGCCCTGTCGGGCGACACGATGCGCGAATTCGAAGCGCTGGCGCACGAGTTGGGCATGGCGGTACTGGTCGAGGTGCACAACGCCGAGGAGCTGGACACCGCGCTGACGCTGTCCACCCCGCTGATCGGCATCAACAACCGCAACCTGCGCACCTTCGAGGTCAGCCTGACCACCACCTTGAAGCTGCTGCCGCAGATCGGCGCCGAGCGCATCGTGGTGACCGAGAGCGGCATCGCCAGCGCCGACGACGTGCGGCTAATGCGCGCCAGCAACGTCCACACCTTCCTGGTCGGCGAGGCGTTCATGCGCGAGGCCGAGCCGGGCGAAGCGCTGGAGCGGCTGTTCGCCTAACCCGCCGCTCGAGGTTGGTCGAAACGACAACGCCCCGGTTTCCCGGGGCGTTTTACATGGGGCTCGACCCGACAACTCAGTAGTCGACGCCGAGGTACATATAGCCGGTGAAACGGCCGCCCTGCGCGTAGCCGGCACCGAGGAAGAACGGCCCAAGCAGCGTATCGGCGCCCAGGAACACCGTGCCACCTGGCAGCCAGGCGGTATTCTGCGCGGTCCACAGCTCGTTCCAGACCTTGCCTGCCTCGAGCGACATGCCGGCGTAGACACCGCTGCCGACCGCCGACGGCAACGTCGACACTCGCCAGTAGCCCATCAGCCGTGCCAGCGCGGCCTTGTCGCCGATCAGTTCGTCCTGCTGGTAACCGGACAGGTTGAGGAAGCCGCCGAGCATTTGCGGCTGACTCTGGAAGCGAGCGCCGGCCAGATTGCCACGATATTTTCCGGTAAGCCGGAATGTCACATCGCCAAACGTCTTCACGTATTCCGCGGTGGTCAGCGCCGTACGGCTCTGGGTCTGGTCGCTGTAGTAAGAAGCATTAACCTCGCCGCTGAGATAGTAGCCGGCGCGCGGCCAGCGCGGGTTGTCGAACTGGTCGATAACCAGGCTGGCCCGGACACCGGCCTCGGTGTAGGCGGTTCCTGACAGACCCACCGGCTCGCCATCGATCAAGGCCTGGTCAAACCCGACCTTCGTCTTCAGCCAGTCGTGCGAGCGGTAGGCCCCCAGCCGCGCCTCGCCGTAACGACCGAGCGCCAAGCCTACGTCCGCCTCGAACCGCGAAGTGTCGTATTCCAGATTGGCCACATGCTTGTGCCCCGGCATGAAGAGCGGCAGCACCTGCGAGTTGTACCGGTACGAACCGGCCACAAATACCGGGCTACCGGCCCAGAGCGGCTGATACAGCTCGGACTTGAGCAGCGTCGACTGGCCGAATTCGACGTTGTTGCGCCAGGTGGCGCCGGCCGAGTTGAGCCAGGTCAGCTCGTGCGAGCCGAGCAGTGCAAAACTGGCATCGCCGGGTTGGCTCGCCTGCAAACTCAGGCCGAAACGGAAGTAGTTCGGCCCGATCGACCGCTCCAGAGGCATCAGCGTCATCACGCTGCGGCCTTCGTGGCTGTCGAGCCGATACGATAGCTGGTCGTAGTCACCGGTAGCAAACAGCTCGGTCAGCTTGCCCCGGATCTGGTCGACCGTCTGCGGCTCACCATACTCGGTGTTCAGTATCTTGGCCAAGCCCTTGGTGTTGCCGTAACGGGTGCCGGCATCGGCCGCTATTTTCACCTCGTCAACCTCCGAGACCGGCGCCTGCGCCAGATGTGCGTGCCAACGCGCATACTCGGCATCCGGCACAGACAGGGCGCGCAATCGGCTCTCGAACGGCTTCACCGCCGCCTTGCCGCGCGCGATGATCGCCTGGTTGTTGCCGAAGTCGGACGCCGACACGTCGGCCAGGTCGGGCCGGATCACGATGTCGCTCGGCCGCAGCAGCGTCATCTGTTCCTTGACGTTGCGGTTGACCGCGATGTTGGTGGTCTGCGAAATCACGTCGAACAGCGAGTTGATCTCGTTGGCCTTCAGCATCGGCGTGCCGACGTCGATCACGATGATCCGGTCGGCGCAGGTGGCGACATCCTGCACCGGCACGTTGCGCGCCAGCATGCCGTCGACCAGCAGCTGACCATCCTGCTCGACCAGGTCGAAGATACCCGGCACCGCCATGCTGGAGCGCATCGCTATCGCCAGACTGCCGCGATCGAACACCACCGCGTCACCGGTCACCAGGTCGGTCGCGACCGCACGGAACGGAATCGGTAGCCGGTCGAACGAATCGACGGTGCGGTCCTGCACCAGCCGCCGGATGTAGAGGTCGATTTCCTGCGAGTTGATCGCGCTGCGCGGCACCCGGAACTGCCAGTCGCGCATGCCGAAGGTCAGGTCGGCGTAGTTCTTGTAGTCGTCGCGCTTGCGGTCGTACGGCACGTCGGCGCGCGCCGGCTTGCCCGACAGCATGCCGTCCCAGTCGGCCACCTTGAGTTTCGCCGACAGCTCGTCAAGCGGCATGCCACTCGCGTAGGCGCCGCCGATCAAAGCACCGGCACTGGTGCCGGCAATACAGGAAATCGGGATCTTCAGCCGCTCCAGTTCCTGCAGCACCCCCAGGTGCGCAAAACCACGCGCTCCACCCCCACCGAGTACCACGCCAATGCGCGGGCGCTCTGGCGACGGGTCGGTGCCGGCCCATACCGGCAGGCTGCTGCTCACCCCTAGTAGCACCAGGCAGAGGGTCAGGAATGGCTTTCGCAAATATTTATTCACTCAGAACGTCTTTGTCATAAACTATCAGCAACCCACCTAGTTTACCGGCTTGGCCGCGTTCGCAATATCCTGTTTTGTTCTGGAAGGCAAGTCCCACGGTATGTTCGACTTCAAATCGCTCATCGGCGCCCTGATCAGCAACGCGTCGTCCCGCTCGAACACCACGCAATCGGCGACCCAGTTGCTGCGCGAGTTACCAGAGACCGACTATTTCGATGCGCTCATCGAAATCACCAAGGCCATCGCCCGGATCAACGCCGACACGCAGATTCCGCTGAAGGAGCGGATCCGTACCCTGCTGTACGTCGACGCCCGCTCCCACCCGCTACACCGTCGGCTATGCCATGAATACCTGGCCGACGAAGGCCGCAACAAGACCCAGCTGCCGACCATCCTCGCCTACCTGCACGAGCTCGCCAACGCCTACCAGATGTGCTTGCGCCTGTACCTGGCGGCACCTTCGCCCCATCTAGAGGACCGTATCCAGCAGGCGGTGTTGCACGGCCTGTACCACCAGCTGCGCCAGGTATTCTGGAATGCCCAACGCTACGTCAAGACCGATGGCACGGTCTGGCAACAGGCTTATCGCTTCTACGCCTTCCTCGAGGATACCGGCATCGCCCGGCTGCCGTTGCCGTTGTATCAGGACGATGCCGAGGAAATCAGTGCCGAACAGCTGCTGCTGAACGCCAGCATGCTGACGCTCGCCTATCCGGACAATATGCAAGCGGTCGAGATCCAGGCCATCGATCGCTTGCTGAGGCTTCTGGTGACGTCGCTGACCTTCAGCCGCCAGCCCGATCTCGACGACCCGGTCTACTCGCTCAACCTCGACGCCCCCGGCGCGCCGCAGCTACTGCGTCGTGGCATGGCCGGCAAGGGCTTTCGCTACTGGTCGGCGCAACCGCTGTCGAACGCGCTCGCCGATATCATGTTCGACCTGGAGAAAGGCGTGCCACCGGCGCTGGCCGATACCGGCCTCACCCTGAGCCGCGAATCCTGGCGCCAGTTGGCCGAAAAACTCGGCGTCCGTTGGTCGCGCGATGGCGGCGCCTCGCTGCGCAAGGCGGTGCGCGAACTGCATAGCGAAGACGTGGCGGTGACCATCGGTTTTGCGCCGAGTGCGTTCCTGGTCAAGCTGCAGGACACCGGCTACCACAACCACCCGGAGCGCGGCCTCTGGAAACTGACCGACAGCAGCGCGAGCGGCATGGGCCTGCTCTATCTCGGACGGGCACTGGAGCGACTGCGGATCGGCCTCTTGGTATTGGTGCTGCAGCGCGACAAGCCCGCGGTGCTCGGCGTGGTGCGCCGGCTGCAGCGTCTGCCGGAGGGGGGCACCCGGGTCGGCATCGAAACGCTCGGTCATTCCCCGCTCGGCGTCACACTGTGCACCGCCGACCACACGGTCGACCCCGTGGGCGCCCTCTATATCACCCAGCCCAACTCGCACACCGGCGATCGCTGGCTGCTGCTGCCGGAGAGCCACGCCGTGGAGGGCCGCAGCTTGATCCTGTTGGCCCAGGACAAGACGTACCAGATCCGGTTGCACGCGCCCAGTCGCCGCTTCGGAGACTGCGTGCATTGCGAGTTCGACACGTTGGCACGACTAGACCCGGCCGGTTAGATACGGTGTACCAATGAAAAGACGCCAACCTTGGTTGGCGTCTTTTCTTTACCGACAAGTTTGGCCGAACGCTCGCGCTTCGGCCAAGCTTGGTTTTTTTTACAGCACTTCCAGGATGCCCGCCGCGCCCATGCCGGTGCCGATGCACATCGTCACCATGCCGTAGCCCTTCTGGTCGCGGTTGCGCATGCCGTGGATCAGCGTCGCGGCGCGGATCGCACCGGTTGCGCCGAGCGGGTGGCCCAGTGCGATCGCGCCGCCGTGCGGGTTGATCACACTAGTGTCGAGATCCAGGTCGCGGATCACCGCCAGTGCCTGCGCGGCAAACGCCTCGTTCAGCTCGATCCACTTCAGGTCGCTCTGGGCGAGACCGGCCAGTTTCAGCGCGGCCGGGATCGCTTCCTTCGGACCGATGCCCATGATCTCCGGCGGCACGCCCTTGACCGAGAAGGTCACATAGCGCGCCAGCGGCACCAGGCTGAACTGCTTCAGGATCTTTTCCGATACGATGATCACCGCACCGGCGCCGTCCGACATCTGCGAGCTGTTACCGGCCGTGACCGAGCCCTTGGCGTCGAACACGGTCTTCAGCTTGGCCAAACCCTCGAGCGAGGTATCGCGACGCGGGCCTTCGTCGGTGTCGAGCGTCTTGTTGACCAGCTTCACTTCGCCGGTTTCCAGGTTCGGAATGCGGTAGGTGACGTCGAGCGGAGAGATTTCCGACTTGAACGCGCCACTCTCGATCGCGGCCAGCGCACGACGATGCGACTCCACCGCGAACGCGTCCTGGTCGTCGCGCGACACATTCCACTGCTGCGCCACCTTCTCGGCAGTCAGACCCATGCCGTAAGCGATGCCGTAGTTCTCGTCCTTAGCGAAGATTTCCGGGTTCAGGGCGACCTTGTTGCCCATCATCGGCACCAGCGACATCGACTCGGAACCGGCGGCTATCACCACGTCGGCCTCACCGAGGCGGATGCGGTCGGCTGCCATCTGCACCGCGTTGATACCGCTCGAGCAGTAGCGGTTGATGGTAACGCCGCCAACGGTGTTCGGCAGACCGGCCAGCAGCACGCCGATACGCGCCATGTTCAGGCCCTGTTCCGCTTCCGGGAAGGCGCAGCCCACCACGCAGTCGGAAATCAGGTTCGGGTCGAGGGTCGGCACCTGCGCCAAGGCGCTGGTAATCACATGGGCGAGCATGTCGTCCGGACGCACGTGGCGCAGCATCCCGCGCGGCGCCTTGCCTACCGGCGTGCGGGTTGCCGCGACGATGTAAGCTTCCTGTACTTGCTTGGTCATTTCTATTCTCCGTCAATCACGGCAGGCGGCCCTCAGCGCGTCCGCCGTCATCTGTATTCGCTATCGATCAGTTGCGCAGCGGCTTGCCGGTGGTCAGCATATTGGCGATGCGGTCCTGGGTCTTGCTGTTCTTCAGCAGGGTCATGAAGGCCTTGCGCTCCAGATCCAGGATCCACTGCTCGTTGACCTCGGTGCCCTGCTCCACGTCGCCGCCGGTCATCACGTCGGCGATCAGGCTGGCGATGTAGAAGTCGTGCTGGCTGATGAAGCGGCCTTCCAGCATGTTGACCAGCTGGCCCTTGATCGACGCGGCACCGGTGCGACCGGCCACCGGGAAGCTCTTGATCTTCAGCGGCGGGCGGTAGCCCGATTCGGCCATCGCCAGCGCCTGCTGCTTGGCGACATAGAGCAGCTCGTAGGCGTTGAACACCACCAAGTCGGTGCTGCGGAAGTAGCCGATTTCCTGCGCTTCGACGGCGCTGGTCGCGACCTTGGCGGTGGCGATTGCCATGAAGTAGTCCTTCACCGCAGCCAGCAGGTCGCCCTTCTGTTCCTGCGACGCACGCAGCGCGAACTCCTTGCAGCCGCCACCGCCCGGCAGCAGGCCGACGCCCACTTCGACCAGGCCGACGTACGACTCCAGCGCGCCGACCACGCGGTCGACGTGCATCGCGAATTCGCAACCGCCGCCGAACACATAGCCCTGGGTCGCGGCCACGGTCGGGATCTGGCTGTAGCGCAGGCGCATCGAGGTGGCCTGGAAGCGACGGATCATACTTTCGATTGAGTCCCAGTCGCCCATCATGAACGCCGGCATCATCGACGACAGGTCGGCGCCGACCGAGAACGGCTCTTCGGTCTGCCAGATCACCAGGCCCTTGAAGCGTTCTTCGGCGATATCGATCGCCTTGTTGAGGCCCTCGAGCACGTCCGGGCCGATCGAATGGGCCTTGGACTTGAACGACACCACCAGCACCTCGTCGCCGGTGGTGAAGGCGCGCACGCCGTCATTCTCGAACACGGTCTCGCCCAGCGGCTGGACGGCTTCGCCGAGCACCTTGGCCGGGGCGAGCTGGCGGGCGTAAACGTCCAGGGTCGAGCGGCCGATGCGCTTGCCGCTGGCGGCATCAAAGGAGCCGTCGGCAAAGTGCACGCCGCTGCGATCCGCTTCCAGCACCCAGGCCGGAAGCTCGGCCGAAGTCAGCGTCTTGCCGGCTTTAACGTCTTCTTCGACCCACTTGGCCACTTGCTGCCAGCCGGCGCTCTGCCAGGTCTCGAACGGGCCGACGCTCCAGCCGAAGCCCCAGCGGATCGCGAAGTCGACGTCGCGCGCCGAGTTAGCAATGTCGGCCAGGTGGAAGCCGATGTAGTGGAACACGTCGCGGAAGCACGCCCACAGGAATTGCGCCTGCGGGTGGCTGCTTTCACGCAGTTTTTTGAATTTCTCCGCCGGGTCGGCGATCTTCAGGATTTCCTTGACCGCATCGTCGCCCTTCTCGCCCGAGCCGACGTACTCGCCGGTTTTCGGGTCGAGCACGAACATCTGCTTGCCGTCCTTCTTGTAGATGCCGACGCGGGTCTTGGCGCCCAAGGCGCCTGCCGCGATCAGCTTCTGCAGCCATTCCGGCGACTTGAACAGCGAGTGCCACGGGTCGTTTGGCAGGGTGTCCTGCATCGTCTTGACCACGTGCGCGAAGGTATCCAGACCGACCACATCGGCGGTCCGGAAGGTGGCCGACTTCGGACGACCCAGGCGCGGGCCGGTCAGGTCGTCGACCACATCGAAACGGATACCGAATTTCTCGGCGTTGGCGATCGCCGCCAGCATCGAGAACACGCCGATGCGGTTGGCGACGAAGTTCGGGGTGTCCTTGGCACGCACCACACCCTTGCCGAGCGTCGTGACCAGGAAGCGCTCGAGGTTGTCGAGCATGCCCGCCTCGGAGCCCTTGCACGGGATGATCTCCACCAGGTGCATGTAGCGCGGCGGGTTGAAGAAGTGCACGCCGCAGAAGCGTGGCTTCAGCGATTCGGGCAGGCTGTCGGCCAGGCCGTTGATCGACAGTCCGGAGGTATTGGTGGCGAAGATCGAGAGTTCGCCGATAAACGGGGCAACCTTGGCGTACAGGTCGGTTTTCCAGTCCATCCTCTCGGCAATCGCCTCGATCACCAGATCACACTCCTTCAGGAGGTGCAGGTGGTCTTCATAGTTGGCCGGCTGGATGTATTTGACGACATCCTTGGACGCCAGCGGCGACGGCTTGAGCTTCTTCAGACCCTCGATGGCCTTCAGGGCGATGGCGTTCTTGTCGCCTTCCTTGGCCGGCAGGTCGAATAGGATGGTCGGGACTTTGGCGTTGACGAGATGAGCGGCAATCTGCGCGCCCATCACCCCGGCGCCGAGAACGGCGACCTTACGCACGATGAACTTGGTATGAGACATGGTTTCCTCGTGTTATCGAATGAACACTTGTATTAAGACAGCCCCCTCTAAAGCCGTCTTTCCGTAATGCAGGCGGAGCCGAAGCCCCGCCCCTACACCCCGCCTCTATCCGTTGTAGGGATTAGAAGCTGTAGTTGTATTGCAGACCCACCAATTGCAGGTAGGTCTTGTAAGACCCCTTCACAGTGCCGCCGTTACCGGTACAAAGCTGACCGGAAGCCGTTTGGCCTGTCGGATTGCAGCTATCGCTATAGTTGGTGTTGGCATTCTTGAAGTCAATGAAGCTGTAAGCGAAGTCGATCGAGTTGTTCTTATTGATCTTGTAGTTGCCACCGAGCGACAGCCAGATACGGTCGCTGTCCGGGAGAGCCGGGTGACGCAGTTCGTCCGAGCGCACCGGCGACTGTTCCCAAGCCAGGCCACCACGAAACAGCCAGCTGTCGCTGAACTTGTAGTTGCCGCCCAGCGATACGCGGTAGGTGTTCTTCCAGTTCTGGTTGAGCACCAGATCGCCCTGGGCCTGACCGCCCACGGTGTCCTGCTTGATACGAACCTCGTTGAGCCGCGAGTTCCGCACCCAGGTCACATCACCCATCACCGCCCAGCGCGGGTCGAGTTGACGGAAGAAGTTGGCCGAAACGGTTTCCGGAGTGGTCACATCCACCGAATCCGGCGCGTTTGGATGCTTACTTTTTGCGAGTTGCTGAAGCGAAACACCAGGAATCGGGCTCGGCAATGCAGGGTTAACATTGTTAAACGTCCAGGTCGACGAGCCAGTAAGCTTCTGCTTGATGCTGGAGCGGTAAGCTAGGCCGAAGCGGGTATTGTCATCCAGTTGGAACATGTAACCGACGTTCCAACCGAAACCCCAGTCGGTTCCCTCTACGTGGCCAAAGCCATCACCGACGCCCATCGCTTTTAGCTGCTTTGCCATCGCAGCCGCCGCTACCGGGTTTGTCGGGTTGAGAGCAAGGCCGAGTCCCGAAGCGGTATCCGCCATCTGCTCCAGCGTCGCGTCCATGTATTGCGCCGACACACCGAAGCCGAAGGAGTTGCGCTCGTCGAGCTTGAACGAGATCGACGGGTTGAAGTTGATCGACATCAGATCGATGCTCTTCAGCGCATAACGACCGGCCCAGCCGAAGCCGTAGTCGAGCTTGGCGCCGTATGGTACGAACACGCCGAGGCCGACGTTGATCTTATCGTTGACTTTCGTCGCCATATACAACGACGGAGCCGCTACTGCCTTCGGTGCGTAGGTGCCGCCGTTGTCGCCCCCAGTCGGCTGGTGCAGCACATTGGTCGAGCCATTGTCGGTATAGCTGGAATGCGGCGCCAACACGGTCAAGCCACCGGAAATCTGGGTGCCATCCAATCGCGACATACCAGCCGGGTTGCTAAAGATCGTGGTTGCATCGGCGGCTTCTGCGCCGTTAGCGTGGGCAGAACCCTGACCCGAAACGCTTTGCGAACCGAATTGATAGCCGGAAGCCAGAGCCTGGGTCGACAGCGCCGCAACGGCGCCCCCCATCAACATCACCGACAGGCTGAGATGCTTCATCTTCATGTTATTCCCTCTCTCCGTGTATTTGCTCTTCATCTTTAAAAGCCGAATGCATAGATCGACTCCAAAACGATAGTACCAAACAATTAGAGCATGTCCATCAGATTAAGAGCACTTGTTCTAAACGAGCGTTTAGTTGTTTTTCTGGGCGCTATTTTTAGCAAGATGTTAAGCAAAACAACAGCCTAATCGCTCGCGACAACGGTCTCCTACTCCGTTCGGCCGTTGTCGCAGCGCACCAATACACCGTCGCCTTTCTGCCGGGGCCCGCCCGCGACGGGCCACCCCTGAACAGAGCACGCGCAGCATGAACGCGCTCTGTTCAGGATGCTCCCGCGGTCGGCGGGAGCATCCGCAGCGCACGCTTAGAACACGTGGCGTTGCAGCATCGTTTCGTCGTGGTGTTTCAGCGACTTGTCGAAATCGTCGACCATGATCACGTCGCGCTTGAGCTTGCGGGCACGGGTGACCGCATCGAACTCGGTCTGGCTGATCTGGCCGCCGCCCAGCGCTTCGGCCAACCTCTCGGCGTTGGTCAACGCCTTGAACTTGCCCTCGCGGGTGAGCTTGCGCAGCTTCTGCTCGACCGGTTCGGTTTCCAGCACTGCGTGCAGCGCCGGATTGAGCACACCGATCGCGTCGTTCTCATCTTGCGACACGAACATGCCGCGGGTCAGGCGATCACGGGTACCGCCCGGTTGCATCAGCGAGCGCGCCACCTGGGTACCGATACGGTCGCTCGGCGCCTTGATGGTCTGCCCCCACGGGAAGATCACCTTGCGCAGCACGACGGCCAGGGCACGATTCGGTAGGTTGGCGAGGAAACCATCCATCGCCACCTGGATATCGTGCAGATTGGACTCGACCGCCCACTTCAGCACGGCCAGGTCTTCCTTCTGGGCCCCTTCGCGTTCGAAGCGCTTCAGGCAGGCGGTGGCGATATACAGGTTCGACAGCATGTCGCCGAGACGCGCCGACAGCTTTTCGCGGAACTTCAGCGAGCCACCGAGGCTGAACATCGCCATGTCGGACAGCAGCGCGAAGGCGCTGGAGAAGCGGGTCAGCTGCTTGTAGTAGCGAGCGGTTTCGCCACCGCGCGGCGCGCCGGCAAACTTAGCCCCGGTCAGACCCAGCCACAGCGAGCGGAACACATTGCTGACCACGAAACCGATGTGGCCGGTGATGGCGTCGTCGAATTCCTTCGCATCGTTGGCCATCGCGGCCTTCATCTCGCGCAGCACGAACGGATGGCAGCGGATTGCGCCCTGACCGTAGATGATCATCGAACGGGTCAGGATGTTGGCGCCCTCCACCGTGATCGCGATCGGGATCGCCTGGTAGGCACGCGCCAGGTAATTGCGCGGGCCGAGCACCACGGCACGGCCACCGTGAATGTCCATCGCGTCGTTTAGCGTTTTGCGCATGCGCTCGGTGTTGTGGTACTTGAGCACCGCCGACAGCACCGACGGTTTCTCACCGATATCCAGAGCGGTCAGCGCCAGATCCTGCGCCGCTTCCATCTGGTAGGTGTAACCGCCGATGCGCGCCATCGCCTCGTCGACGCCCTCGAACTTGCCGATCGGCAGGCCGAACTGGTCGCGGATGCGGGCGTAGGCGCCGGTGGTGTACGACGCCACCTTGCCCGAGGCCACCGACATCGCCGGCAGCGAGATGCAGCGGCCAACCGACAGGCACTCGACCAGCATGCGCCAGCCCTGGCCGGCGTAGTCCTTGCCGCCGATGATCCACTCGAGCGGAATGAACACGTCCTTGCCCCAGGTCGGGCCGTTCATGAACGCGGCACCGCCCGGGAAGTGGCGGCGACCGATCTGCACGCCTTCGTGCTCGGTCGGCACCAGCGCGCAGGTGATACCGATGTCTTCCTTGTCGCCCAACAGGTGATCCGGGTCGTACATCTTGAACGCGAGGCCGAGGATGGTCGCGACCGGCGCCAGCGTGATCCAGCGCTTCTCCCAGCTGATGCGCACGCCGAGCACGTTCTCATGCCGCTCGCCGCTACGCGGGTCGGTGTACGAGCCGCGGCAGACGTAGCCGAAGTCCGGGATCGCACCGGCGTCGGAGCCGGCGTACGGGCTGGTCAGCGCAAAGCACGGGACTTCCAGGCCGCGGGCCAAGCGCGGCAGGTAGTAGTCTTTCTGCGCGTCGGTGCCGTAGTGCTGCAGCAGCTCGCCCGGGCCGAGCGAGTTCGGCACCATCACCGTCACGGCGGCCGAACCACCGCGGGTAGCGATCTTGGTCACCACCTTGGCGTGCGCGTAGTTGGAGAACTCCACGCCGCCGTACTGCTTCTTGATGATCATCCCCAGGAAGCCGTTGCCCTTGATGAAGTTCCAGACTTCTTCGGGCAGGTCCATCGTCTCGTGGGTGATCTTCCAATCGTCGATCAGCTTGCAAAGCTCTTCGGTCGGGCCGTCGAGGAAAGCCTGTTCTTCCGGCGTCAGCTTCGGGTCCGGGAAGGACAAGAGCTTGTTCCAGTCAGGTTTGCCCGAGAACAGGTCGCGGTCCCACCAGACGGTACCGGCGTTGATCGCCTCCTGCTCGGTCTGCGACATCGCCGGGGTGATTTTCTTGAACACGCCGAACACCGGGCCGGTGAACACCGCGCGGCGCAGCGGCGGCAGGTTCAGCACCACGGCGATCACGGCGAACACGCCCCAGACGATAGGCGAGACGCTGCCGCCGGCGCCGAACTGCAGCGCGGCCAGCCACGCGGCGATGCCGATGGTCCAGACCAGCACCGGTGCACGCCAGTAGGCGAGCGCGCCGATCAGGACGATGAGAAGGATGGCAAATAGCATTGTTGTAGTTCCTCGTGTTGACCCTTTGCTGCTACTCCTGGCTGGGCGAGGTCAGACCGGCAATGACGAAAGGCACCAGGTGCTTGACGATCATTTCCGGGTCGCGCGCGGTGACGATCTGGCTGCGCATGAAGATCTTCAGCACGTCGTTCCCCGCGAAGGCGTTGAACATCACGCTGAAGGCAAGATGCATGCGCCAGGACAGGGTCTCCAGCGACAGTTCCGGCAAGGCTTGGCGGAACGCCACGCTGTAGCGCTGCGCGAACTCGCTGTACTGCTGCGACAGCGATTCACGCAGCAGCCGGTGGTTTTCCACCAGCGTGCGCGACAGCAGCCGCACGAACAGCGCGCCACCGCGGGCCGGGTCCTTGGACAGCGACAGGCAGGGTCGGATAAAGGTCATCACCAGCCCCTCAGCGGTGGGCCCATCCTTTTCCCCTTCCAGCACGTCCAGCTCGGCCAGACAGGCCTCGATCAGCGGCCCGAGCCGACGGGTGAACACCGCCTCGAACAACGCATCCTTCGAACCGAAGTGATAGTTGACCGCGGCGAGGTTGACCTCGGCCTGCTGGGTGATCATGCGAAGCGAGGTCGCCTCGAAACCATGCTCGACGAAGAGTCGCTCGGAAACATCCAAAATGCGAGTGACTGTATCGGGACGGTTCGCTTCCATTGCTCCTGTACCTTTGATATTGCTGCCGGCGCTTCTGACCTGCCGACCGGAATCGAACAGGTGTTTGAAACTTACGTTTTAATTTGACTTATGTCAAGAAGGCGGCAGCGGGGTTACACACGAAATGAATAAATAAAAACGGCAGCCCTGATTCTAGACTGCCGTTCGAATGAAACGCACGTTCAACTTAGCGTAGCAAGCCGTTTTCCAGGTCGCGGATCAGATCGTCGACGTGTTCGAGGCCGACCGACACCCGCAGCAAGCCCTCGACGATGCCGGCGCGCTCGCGCGCCTCGGCCGTCACCCGCGCGTGCGTGGTCGAGGCCGGATGGGTGACGGTGCTCTTCACGTCGCCCAGGTTGGCGGTCTTCGAGATCACCTCGACGCCGTCGACCACTTTCCACGCCGCCTCGCGGCCGCCCTTCACCACGAAGGACAACACCGCGCCGCCGGCCTTCTGCTGACGCTGTGCGAGCTCGTATTGTGGATGGCTCGCCAACCCCGGAAAGTACACCCGTTCGACCTTCGGATGCTTTTCCAGCCATTCGGCCAACTTCAACGCGCTCTGGCACTGCTTTTCCATCCGGATGAACAGCGTCTCCAGACCGGACAGCAGCACCCAGGCGTTGAACGGCGATAGCGTCGGACCAGCGGTGCGCACGTGCAGGTAGACCTGCTCGACCAGCTCGTTCGAACCGACCACCGCGCCGCCGAGCACCCGGCCGTGGCCGTCGAGCGACTTGGTCGCCGAATGCACCACCAGGTCGGCCCCCAGCTTGAGCGGCTGCTGCAGCGCCGGCGAGCAGAAGCAGTTGTCGACCACCAGCAGCGCGCCGTGCGCATGCGCGATCTCGGCCAGGGCCGCGATGTCGGCCAGCTCGGTCAGCGGATTGGATGGGGTTTCGACGAACAGCAGCCGGGTTTCCGGACGGATCGCCGCCTGCCAGGCCGCCAGATCGGACGGCGCCACATAGGTGGTCTCGACACCGAACTTGGCCAACACGGTGTTGAACAGGCTGATCGTCGAACCGAACAGGCTTTGCGACGCGACGATATGGTCGCCGGCCTTCAACAGCGTCAGCATCGTCGCCTGGATCGCCGCCATGCCGCTGGCGGTGGCGATGCAGCGCTCGCCGCCCTCCAGTGCCGCGAGACGCTGCTGGAACGCGTTGACGGTCGGGTTGGTGAAGCGCGAATAGGTATAGCCCTCCTGCTGACCGAGGAACAGCGCGGCGGCTTCTTCGGCGGTCGAGTAGGTAAAGCTGGAAGTCAGGAACAGGCTCTGGCTGTGTTCGCCAAACTGGCTGGTTTCGCGGCCGGCACGAATCGCCAGCGTTTCCGGATGCAGCCCGAGGCTGCCTTCATGATTGTCGTTGCTCATTGTTTGCCTCTAATGTCCTGGTCGCCGCCAGCCATGCGAACGAGCGCTGCAAAACCGTTCGGCCAAGCTAGATCCGAGACGAGCGGCTTTGCCAGCGGCCGTTCGAGCCGGCCACAGCCAAAAAAAATGCGCCCCGCGGGGCGCATTCATTGTGCTCACATCAGATTCTGTTCGGCAACATTCAAGTTGAGATCGATCATCTGCGAGTCGCCGCCCTCGTCCTTGCCGCCGGGCTTGCCGCGGCGCTGCTCGACCTGCTGCAGATAGGCCTCGTCGATGTCACCGGTCAGGTAGACGCCGTTGAAACACGAGGTATCGAAACGCTCGAGCTGGCTGTTGGCACCCTGCACCGCCTCGATCAGCGCGTCGAGATCCTGATAGATCACCGCGTCGGCGCCGATCTCGGCCGCGATCTGCTGCTCGTCACGACCGGTTGCCAACAGTTCGGCCCGGGTCGGCATGTCGATGCCGTACACGTTCGGGAAGCGCACCGCCGGGGCGGCCGAGGCGAAATACACCTTGTTCGCACCGGCGTCGCGCGCCATCTGCACGATTTCTTTCGAAGTGGTGCCACGCACGATCGAGTCGTCGACCAACAGCACATTCTTGCCCTTGAACTCGCAGGCGACCGGGTTGAGCTTCTGGCGCACCGACTTCTTGCGCACTCCCTGCCCCGGCATGATGAAGGTGCGGCCGATGTAGCGGTTCTTGATGAAGCCCTCGCGGTACGGCAGGCCGAGGTGGTTGGCCAACTGCAAGGCGCTGGCGCGGCTGGTGTCCGGAATCGGCATCACCACGTCGATGTCGATGTGCTGCAGCGAGCGGCGCACCTTTTCGGCCAAAGTCACGCCCATGTTCAGGCGTGCCTGGTAGACCGAGGCGCCGTCGATTACCGAGTCGGGACGGGCGAAGTAGACGAACTCGAACAGGCACGGCGCCAGACGCGGATGCTCGGCGCACTGGCGCGACTCGAAATCGCCACCGAGCGAGACGAACGCGCATTCGCCAGGGGCGACGTCGCGCAGCAGGCTGAAGCCGGAACAGTCGAGCGCCACCGATTCGGACGAGAACATATACTCGGTCTTGCCGCCCACTTCGGCGGTGCCGATCACCAGCGGGCGGATGCCGTTCGGATCACGGAACGCCACCAGACCGTAGCCGGCGATCAGCGCGACCACGGCGTAGGCGCCGCGGACCCGGCGATGTACCGCCTCGACCGCGCCGAACACCGCGTCGACGTTGAGTTCATAACCCTTCACCCGGCTAGCCAGCTCGTGTGCGAACACATTGAGCAGCACCTCCGAGTCGGAGTTGGTGTTGATATGCCGACGATCGTGCCGGAACATGTCGTCCTTCAGCTCGTCGGCGTTGGTGAGATTGCCGTTGTGCGCCAGCACGATGCCAAACGGCGAGTTGACGTAGAACGGTTGCGCCTCCGCCAGGTTCGATGCCGAACCGGCGGTCGGGTAGCGCACGTGCGCAATCCCTGCGTTTCCGACCAGCGAACGCATATTGCGGGTGCGGAACACGTCCCGCACCATGCCACTACCCTTATGCATGTGGAAGCTATCGCCATTGGCGGTGACAATGCCAGCGGCGTCTTGTCCCCGGTGCTGTAGGAGCTGCAAGCCATCATAGAGTAGCTGGTTGACCGGCGAATTGCTGACCACACCCAAAATACCGCACATCTCTATTTACCCCATTACCTGGTTACAAAAAAACAAAGCGGTTCGCTCGTGGAAACTGAGGCGAACCGCTTGGTGGATTCTTCATGAATAGTGCAAATTGTTGGCAAGCATTGCCGGCAACCACGGCCTGAGCGACAACGCCACCTGCTCGAACGGCCGCGACAGCAAGGCGTTCTGCCACATCGGCTGCTTGGGCATGTCGGAAAAACCGCCGACCAGCACCAGCGCCGTCACCAGCACCAGCCCGCGCGCCAGCCCGAAGATCGCACCAAAAAAACGGTTGAAGCCGCCGAGTCCCGCGGTATCCATCAGGCTGGTCAGTACCACGCGCAACAAGGCCGTCGCGAGCCAGGTCAGGAAGAACAGCAGCACGAAGGCCGCTACCAGGCGGAAGTTCTCGCCGGACAGCTCGCCGGGCATGAAGCTCGACATCGCCGGCGCGAATTCCTTGGCGCACCAGAACGCGATCACCCACGAGGTGAGCGACAGCACTTCGGCCAACAGGCCGCGCACCAGCGCCACCACGATCGAGCCGGCGACGATGGCAAAGGCGAGGTAGTCGAATACTGTCATCGGTCAGTGGCTCACGACGATGCCGGACACACCGGCCTTGGCCAACTTGGACAAGGTGGCCTGCGCCTCGGCCGCGCTGGCGAACGGGCCGACCCGCACCCGGGTCACTTCACCCTTGCTGGTCTGCACCTTGCTGAAACTGTAGTGTGCCGACAGCCCGCTGATGCCGTCGAGCTTGTTACGAAGCGCGTCGACCTTGTCCGGGTCGGACAGCGCCGCGAGCTGGATCATCATCTTGCCCGGCTTGGCCGAATCGTCGGCCGTCTTCTCGGCCCTCGGTTTGCTCGGCGCGTCTTCCGGGTCCATTCGACCCTCCAGAATAGCGGCCGGGTCGGTCTTCTTCGGCTTAGGTCTCTCTTCGGCCTTCGGCTTTTCTTCCGCCTTCGGTTTCGGCTTCGGTGCTTCGGCCTGCTTGATCGGCTCCGGCTTCTTCTCTTCTACCTTGGCCGGCGGCGGCGCCACCGGCTCGGGCTTGGCGGCCGCTACCGGTGCAACCGGAGCGGCGGCGTGGGTCGACTCTTCAGGCAACGTAGCCGGCAGATCGGTCTGCGCCGGACTGGTCGCATCGGCGACGACGCTGCCGGCGACGGCTGCCGCCTGTGAGGCCGACTTGCCGGGCTGCTCGCTGGCAGCGGCGGACGCATTGAGTTCGACGACATTGATCGACTGCGGTTTGAGCTTCTGGTCGGGAACGTGGCCCACCACGTTCCACAGCACCACGGTGGCAACCAAGACCAGCGCGATCGCGCCGACCAGGCGGCGCCGGGCGCGCTTGCGCAACTGGATCAACTGTTCTTGGGAGGAAAGACCTGGGGGCATGGGCGCCTCAAGCGTTGTGCTGACGCGCCTCGAGCACGGCAGCCACGGTGTGGAAGGATCCGAAGACCGCGATTCTATCATTCTCGCCGGCGCTCGATAAGGCAGCCTGCCAGGCGGCGCCGACGCTGTCGAACACCTTGACGTTGGCGACCTGGTGTTCGGCCAACTTCGCCGCGAGCGCCTCGCCGCTCTGGCCGCGCGGCATGGCGAGGCCGCCGACGTACCAGGTGTCGAACGCGCCCTTGGCGAGCTCGATCACCGAGTCGACATCCTTGTCGGCTAGCATCGAGAACACCGCGATGCGGTTTTCGGCAAACGGCAGCACGGTCAGGCTAGCGACCATCGCCTTCACAGCGTGCGGGTTGTGACCGACGTCGAGCACCACCAGCGGCCGGCCAGGCAGCACCTGGAAGCGGCCCGGCCACTCGACCTCGACCAGGCCCTGCTTGATCGCGCCGATGCCTACCGGCAGGCGCTCGCGCAGGCACTCGAGCACCGCCAGCGCCGCCGAGGCGTTGACCATCTGGTAGCCGCCGCGCAGCGCCGGGATCGGCAGCGCGTGACGGCGCGCCTCGCCCATCTGGAACGACCACTGATTGTCGAGCCTAGTGAAGCCGAAGTCAGGGCCATAGCAGAGCAGCTTGGCGCCGATCGCCTCAGCGTGCTCGACCAAGCTGGCCGGCGGGTTCGGATCGGCGCAGATCGCCGGCCTGCCGGCACGGAAAATCCCGGCTTTCTCGAAGCCGACCTGCTCGCGGGTGTCGCCGAGGTATTCCTGATGATCGAGGTCGACGCTAACCACCACCGACACGTCGGCGTCGAAGATGTTGACCGCGTCGAGCCGGCCGCCAAGCCCCACCTCCAGCACCGCCACATCGACCTTCTGTTCGATGAAGGTATGCATCGCGGCCAGCGTGCCGAATTCGAAATAGCTCAACGAGGTGTCGCCGCGCGCCGCCTCGATCGCGGCGAAACTGCTGACGATCTGCGCGTCGCTGGCCGGCCGCATATTGAGCGCGATGCGTTCGTTGTAGTGCAGCAGGTGCGGCGAGGTATAGGTGCCGACCTTGAAGCCGGCGCGCGCCAGCATGGTCGACAGCATCGCGCTGACCGAGCCCTTGCCGTTGGTGCCGCCGACGATGACCACCGGGAAGTCGGGCGCAAGGCCCATCGCATCGCGCACCGCGCCGACCCGCGCGAGCCCCATGTCGATGGTCGAGACATGCAGTTGTTCGAGGTAGGCCAGCCAGTCGGCCAGAGAATCAGAAGCAAACACGGTAGCTAGAGCCTGTTATGAAGCTGCTCTCGAGCCGCGCCAAGTGTCCAGGGCGCTGGATGCAAGGCGCGGTCGCGCAGGTCAATGTCATTCATTGACCAAGCGCCGCAACGCCGCAGACGGCGCCCTGGACGCTTGGCCCTTTAGGGTTGGGGGCAAAAAAGCCGCATGGCGGCGTTACTCCCCGCTTGCTGTGCTCGCACAGCGGCGCGACTCGTGCCTTGCCATGCGGCTTTTTTGCCGCCAACGCGGCCGGGATCAGCTTCATAACAGGCTCTAAACATCCAGAACGGCGGCCGGCTTGTCGGCCGCCTGAAACCACAAGAGATAGACGCGCAGGGCGCGGCGGAATGCGGGCGGCGCCGAGTCGGGCCACAGCATCACGCTATACCGGCGCCCATCGCGGCGAAGATTGAGCACGATCAACCAGGTAGAGACAAAGCTGTCGTCGAGAGGTTCGGCCTGGCTGTCCGCCATGGCGGACCCGCGCGACGATGGTGCGAAGCCCACCAGCAGCCGGCCGCGCGGATCGACCGTCAGCCGCGTCACCCGGCTGCGCCCCGGCAACCAACCGTCCGGCGCCAATGCCAGCCATAGGGTCAGCGGCGCGGCAAGGAGCAGCCCGGACCAGCCCGGCAGGTAGACCAACAGCACCGCGGCCAGCGCGCCGTGCGTCAGCAGCACCAACGCCAGCCAGTACCGCGAGCGCTCAAGCTTGGCCGCAAACGGCGTCAGCGTCGCCGCCATCCCGGCCGCTTACTGCAGCGACGCCGGGCTATTGGTCAGGTCGTCGTCGACGCTGTCGATCACGGTCGAGTGGATTTCCACGTCGAACCATTCCCAGAAGGTCTTCAGCGACAGGTCGGTCGGCCACAGTTCGTCGTCTTCGTACCAGCTGGCCAGTTCCATCTTGAACAGCTGTTCGTAGATCTCGTCGATGTACGCCACGCCTTCTTCCGGTTCGGTGAACTCCGGCATCAGGATCACCGTGCAGTCGGCGCGCAACGCCTCCAGACTCAGGTCGACCATATCGTTGTCGGGCACCTTGTTCAGCCAGTCGAGGAACGGGGCTTTGGGCTTGATCACGGCGACGGAACGATCAACAAAGTACATGGCGCTTCCTTTCAGGTCGTGGAACCGGAGGAGCCGGCCCCTGACGGGCATTTGGCCGGCATTGTATACCAGGCCAGAACGTGGCGCATGCTAGAATCCGCTACATTTCCAGCCTGCTTGCGAGTCTTTTTCATGGCATTGATTACCGTCGACAACGCTTCCCTCGCCTTCGGCCACTGGCCGCTTCTGGATCGGGTCAACTTCGTGCTCGATCCGGGCGAGGTGGTGGGGCTGATCGGCCGCAACGGCGCCGGCAAGTCTTCGCTCTTGAAAGCGATCGCCGGCACCACCCGACTCGACGATGGCCGCATCACCGCGCGCAGCGATATCAAGATAGCCTATGTACCGCAGGAACCGGCGTTCGACCTCGACCACACCGTATTCGACGCGGTAGCCGAGGGCCTGGGCGACCTCAAGGCACTGCTGTCCGATTACCACAAGGCCACCGCCCAGCTGGCCGACCCTTCGGCCGACCACGAGCAGGCGCTCGAAGCGATGCAGACCATCCAGCACGAACTGGAAGCCCGCGACGGCTGGCAGTTCGATGCGCTGATCTCGACCACGCTGTCGCACCTGAACCTGAACCCCGACACCCGCATCGGCGACCTGTCCGGTGGCTGGAAAAAGCGCGTGGCGCTCGCCCGCGCCCTGGCCGCCAAGCCCGACGTGCTGCTGCTCGACGAGCCGACCAACCACCTCGACGTCGCCGCGATCGAATGGCTGGAAGGCCTGCTGAAAAATTTTGCCGGCAGCGTGCTCTTGATCACCCACGATAGACGCTTTCTCGACAATGTGGCCAGCCGCATCATCGAGCTCGACCGCGGCATCCTGCGCAGCTACCCGGGCAGCTTTACCGCCTACCAGACCAAGAAGGTCGAGGAACTGGCGGTGGAAGAAGAGCAGCAGCGCCTGTTCGACAAGTTCCACGCGCAGGAAGAAGTGTGGATCCGCAAGGGCATCGAGGCGCGGCGCACCCGCAACGAGGGCCGGGTGCGCCGCCTCGAGCAGATCCGCCGCGAACGCGCCGCGCGCCGCGAACGGGTCGGCCAGGTCAACTTCCAGCTCGACGCCGGCGAGCGCTCCGGCAAGCTGGTAGCGGAGCTCGAGCACGTCAGCAAGGGCTTCGAAGGGCGCACGCTGATTCGTGACTTCACCAGCCGCATCCTGCGCGGCGACAAGATCGGCCTGATCGGCCCGAACGGCGCCGGCAAGACCACGCTGCTGAAGCTGATCCTCGGCGAGCTCGAGCCCGACAGCGGCAGTATCAAGCGCGGCACCAAGCTGGAAATCGCCTACTTCGACCAGTTCCGCGAACAGCTCGACGAGGAGATGAGCGTCGCCGACGTGATCAGCCAGGGCAATGACTTCGTCGATATCGGCGGTCAGAAGAAGCACGTGATGAGCTATCTGGAGGACTTCCTGTTCTCGCCGGAACGCGCGCGCAGCCCGGTGCGCTCGCTGTCCGGCGGCGAACGCAACCGCCTGCTACTGGCACGGCTGTTCACCCGCCCGGCCAACGTGCTGGTGCTCGACGAGCCGACCAACGACCTCGATATCGACACGCTGGAACTGCTCGAGGACGTGATCGATCAGTACACCGGTACCGTGTTCCTGGTCAGCCACGACCGCGCCTTCCTCGACAACGTCGTCACCCAGGTGGTGGTGTTCGAGGGCAATGGCACGCTCAACGAGTACCCGGGCGGCTACCAGGACTGGATCGACACCCGCGCACGGATGGCGGCGATGAAGCCGGCCGAGAAGAAGAAGGACGCCGCGCCGTCGGCCGAAGCCGCCAAGCCGGCGCGCGAGAAAGCGCGCAGCAACAAGCTGTCGTTCAACGAGAAGCGCGAGCTGGAGCGGCTACCAGACGACATCGCCGCGCTGGAGGCCGAGCAGGCCGAGTTGAACGAGAAGCTGCTCGACCCGAACGTCTACCGCGACGCCCCGCGCGAGGTGCACGGCTGGCAGACCCGGATCGAGGAGATCGAGCTGCTGTTGCTGGAAAAACTGTCCCGATGGGAAGAACTCGAGGCCAAGAACGCATGAACCGTCGCCGCGCGCTGTCTGCCCTCGCCTTACTGGCGCTCGCCGCCTGCTCGAGCAGCCCGCCACGCAAGACGGCCTCGATCAAGCCGCGCCCGCCGCGCAAGCCGATCGAGCTGTCCGGCCTGCAGGCCGACGGTGCCGGCAGCGAGATCCTGATGTACACGATGGGCCTCTTGGACGTGGACTACCAGTTCGGCGGCAGCAACCCGGAAGCCGGCCTCGACTGCAGCGGCATGGTCGCCTACATCTACCAGAACGCGGTCGGCATCAAGTTGCCGCACAACGCCGCGGCGATCGCCGAGCTGGCGCGGCCGGTGTCGGACAGCGAGCTACGCGTCGGCGATCTGGTGTTCTTCAACACGCTGGGGCGCTCGTTCTCGCACATGGGCCTCTACATCGGCGAGGGCAAGTTCGTGCACGCGCCGCGTACCAATAGCGCGATCCGCACCGACCTGCTGTCCAACAGCTACTTCGCCGCCCGCTACGAGGGCGGCCGCACACTGTTCGCCTGACGGTGGCAACGACGGACGCTTGGCAGCAAAGCTTGGCCGAACGCTAGCACCGGCTTTCGGCCAAGCTTCCCGTCCCGCACCGCGACGGGGTCTCGCTGCCGCCGGCACTGCTGTTATCCACACTGCAAAACACCTCGACCCCGACCTTGCCCGCTGCGAATCGTTGACCATCGACAACGACCAGCTTCGGCTGCAGCTGACCGTCTCCAGCCCGCTGCACGCCACCCTTCTGCTGACAGTGCGCCCCGCACACATCGACTGGCCGACGCGCACGCTTACCCTCGACTACCGGCTACAGGGCAGGGCAGATCGACCTCGCCGTCGCGACTGCGCCGCGTCGTGAACGGCACCCTGCTCGGCCGCCTCGACAGCCGGGTCGGACGGCAGCTGCTACGACAACTCCTGAAAGACCTGCCGTGGCTGCGACTGGACGGCGAGCAGCTGCTCGTCGCACTCGACCGGATCGACGCGCTACAGCGCTGGCTGGAGCGCGTCGATCCGGTCGAGCGCTGGCCGAACGCTTCGCCCTGGCCGACCTGCGCCTCGAAGACGGGGCACTGCGGCTGGTAGTGCGGCGGCTGAGCAGCAACTAAGGTTGGCCGAACCGCGCTCAGCACCTAGGCGGGCGCTTCGCTGCTGACCCGGAACTTGCCGGCCAGCACGCCCAGGCGACCGATGGTGTGACGCGTCTGATCGACGCTCTGCGACAGGCTCTGCTGTGCGAGTTGCATCGACTGCGCCACCACCCCGATCACACCGGTCTCGTCGGCCTGCGCCCGACCGGCGTCGGCCAGCTGTTCGATGGTGGCGATCAGGCTCTGCACGATGCGCTGCACCTCGACGTTCTCGCCCACGGACGCTTCGGCCAAGCGCAGCCCCTCCTCCAGATGCCGCATGCCCGCCTGCATGGTACGGACCGCGTCACCCGCCTGACCCTGCACCCGCTGGATCATCGCGTCGATTTCCTGCGTGGACAGCCGGGTCCGCTCGGCAAGCTTTCTCACTTCGTCCGCCACGACGGCGAAACCCCGCCCCGACTCACCGGCGCGCGCCGCCTCGATCGCCGCGTTGAGCGCCAGCAGATTGGTCTGCTTGGCGACCTCCTGGATCAGGCCCACCACCAGCCCGATTTCCTGAGTGCTCTCCCCAAGCATTTCGATGGTGTGCGCCGCCGTGCCCACCGTTTCCCGGATGGTCAGCGTCCGCGCGCTGACCTCTTCGAACTGCCGCTTGGCGCCCCGTTGCTGCTCGTCCATCGCGCCCTGCATGCTGCCCGCGTTGTTGCTGGCCTCGTCAAGCGTGCCCTGCTGCCGTTCGAGTCCGGCCCGGGTACGCTCCACCGTACTGAGAACCTGACCGCCGGCCACGGTGGTCGAGGCATTGTGTTCGGCCATCGCCTGGTTGTGCCGCGCCAGCACCTGGCTGACGTGAATCACCTGCCCCAGGGTGGTATCGAGGTGGTCGATTAGGCTGTTGACCCACTGCGCCATCACCCCGGTTTCGTCCGACGTCAGCCGGGAGCGGTCGATGCGCAGCGTCAGGTTGCCGTCGCCTTCGGCGATGTTGCGCACCATTCCCGACACGCCGCGCAGGCGCAGCGCCAGCGGCCGGGTGAACAGCTGGCGAAACCCCAATGCGCCGGCGCCCAGCAAGCCCAGCTGTACCAAGGCCATCTGCCATGCTTCCGGCTGCAGTAGCGCTTGCGTCGCCCAGCCGATGCCGCCCAACAGCACCTGCACTGCGGCAAAGCCCCCCATCAAGCGGTAGCTGATCGAGCGATAGCGGTACACCTCCTCAAGGTCGGCTTCGCACATCATACCCCAGGTATCGGGCGAGCCGAGCAACCGGAAGGTCATTCCCTTACCGACTACCGGGATGTGCCGGTAGTCGGCATAGCCTGGGTAGGCGACGAACAGATTCTCGCCGTGACGGATCGTCTCGCGCACCCCCGGATGCAACTGGCCGGTCGCCGGGTCGTTGAACTGCAGTTCGAATTCGGTATGCTCGCGCACCCGCACCGTGCCGAAGGCGGTGCGCACGCCGTCCTTCAGGTTGTCGCCACCGCTGAAGGTGCGGTCCTCGAAGCGCGAGCGTGACAGTGCGGTACCTGGTGCTATACCCGGGTCGAAGCGCGACTCCACCATAAACAGGTAGTTGTCACCCGACTCATGGAAAATATGCCCGGCCTCGCGCTGGATCAGGTCGCCCAACACGTCGTTGGGCACCCGGGCGCACAGGCAGCCCAGCTTGACCGAACCGTGGTGCAGCGGCTGGAAGAACAGCAAGGTAACCGCATCGTGAAAGCGCGAGCTGCGCGGACCGAGCGCCAGCGTGTCGGGATCGCGGTACGGGCCGAAGAGAAAAGGCTGCTCCAGCCCGCGCCCGAGCGCGTTCTTGCTCGACCCAGGTTGCCCCACCCGCCGTGCAGCGCTTGAAGCGAGCACGCCGTTATCCGCCGCCAGCACGAACAGCTCGGTCACGTCCGGCAGTTCGGCCAACTGCGCGGCCAGCGCCTGCGGGTACTGCTCGGGCGGCAACGCCGCCAAGCGCTCGGCGGCGCCGGCCACCCCCTGCCAGAGCTGCTCGGCCCACCGGTTGAGGATAGCGACACGGGTACGGGCAAAGCTGTCGAAGGTACTCTCCAGCGCGGGATAGCGATCGCGATTCAGCCAGCAGGCGCGGCGCATCGCCAACTTGCCGGTTTTCCCCCGCCACGGCAGCCAGCGCCGCTCGGCAGGACTCAACGCCATTCGCTGACTCTGCAGCATTCCTTCCCCCTTAGATCTGAACTGTTTGGCAAGGCACCATGCAGGAAGCATGCCAGCCACCATCCGATCAAAGAGCCATGACGAGGGGACTGTACCGCCGGGCGAACGCACCGTTTCCGTGCAACAGCGACACGCGGTCCCGAAATGGTGCACCGACACGCCGTTCCGGCAACAAAAAACCCCGCCGAAGCGGGGCTTTTACTAGGCGGAGCCGAGAGTCGGACTTAGGCCTTCACGACCTGAGCGATCGACTCGGCCACGTAGCCGATGTTGCCGCTGTTGAGTGCAGCCAGGCAGATACGGCCGGTCGACACGGCGTAGATGCCGAACTCGTTCTTCAGCACCTCGACCTGGGCGGCAGACAGCCCGGTGTACGAGAACATGCCGCGCTGCGCCACCACGAACGAGAAGTCCTGCGCGACACCCTTGGCCTTCAGCTGCTCCACGAGACCGGTGCGCATCGCGCGGATGCGGTCGCGCATGCCGGCCAGCTCGTCTTCCCACAGCTGACGCAGTTCCGGGCTCGACAGCACGGCGGCGACCACGGCGGCGCCGTGGATCGGCGGGTTGGAGTAGTTGGTGCGAATCACGCGCTTCAGTTGCGACAGCACGCGGGCCGACTCTTCCTTCGAGGCGGTCACCACCGACAGCGCGCCAACGCGCTCGCCGTACAGCGAGAAGCTCTTCGAGAACGAGCTCGACACGAAGAACTGCAAGCCCGAGGCCGCGAACTGGCGCACCGCCACCGCGTCGGCTTCGATGCCGTCGGCAAAGCCCTGGTAGGCCATGTCGAGGAACGGCACCAGGCCCTTCTCACGGCATACCTCGACCACTTCGGCCCACTGCGCGTCGGACAGGTCGGCGCCGGTCGGGTTGTGGCAGCAGGCGTGCAGCACGATCACCGAGCCGGCCGCCAGGCCCTGCAGGAACGACTTCATGCCGGCAAAGTTCACGCCGCGGGTTGCCGCGTCGTAGTACGGGTAGTTTTCCACCTCGAAACCGGCCGACTCGAACAGCGCGCGGTGGTTTTCCCAGCTCGGGTCGCTGATGTAGACCTTGGCGGTCGGGTTCAGGCGTTTCAGGAAGTCGGCGCCGATCTTCAGCGCACCGGTACCGCCCAGGGCCTGCGCGGTCACCACGCGGCCGGCGGCCAAGAGTTCACTGTCGGCGCCGAGCAGCAGCTGCTGTACCGCCTGGTCGTAGGCGGCCGGGCCTTCGATCGGCTGATAGCCGCGCGGCGGCATGGTTTCCAGACGGGTTCTCTCGGCGGTCTTCACGGCAGCCAAGAGCGGGATCTTGCCGTTGTCGTCGTAGTAGACGCCCACGCCCAGGTTCACCTTGGTAGCACGGGTGTCGGCGTTGAACGCCTCGTTCAGGCCAAGAATCGGGTCGCGCGGCGCCATTTCCACGGCGGCGAAGATCGAAGAAGTCATGCGGGGCTCCATTTGCTTTGCAGAACAGGCGGCGTCTCGGGACACCCTGGCCCGGTCACCGCCCAACGATGAATAGTGTGCCCACAGTCTATCATGAGCACCGCACGACGCGCGGCTCGGCACGGGCGCAAAACCATGCCGACGCCCATAAAACAACAGGCGCCGTCGCGACGGCGCCTGTTGCGGCCAAGCCATATAACCGGCGGAAATTTAGAAGACACCAAGCCCCTTCAGCATCACCACCAGGATCAGCAGCGGCGACACCCAGCGCGTCACCTGGAACAATGCCCCCAGCAGCCGCTGGTTGGCGAGCGTGCCGCCGTTCGACAACGCATCGCGAAAGCGCTTCGGCCCCCACACCCACCCGGTGAACAGGCACAGCATGATGCCGCCGACCGGCATCAACACGTTCGAGGTCAGATAGTCGAACAGGTCGAACATCGTCATCCCGAACAGCTTGAAGCCGGCCAGCACGCTGCCCGACAGTGCGGCCGCGGCGCCGATCACCACCAGCGCCAGCAGTGTCCACACGGTTGCCTTGGTGCGGCTCCAGCCGAAGCGCTCGCTCAGCACCGACACCGGCACCTCCAGGATCGACAGCATCGCACCGGTGGCCGCGATAGCGGTCAGCACGAAGAACACCACCATGAACAGATGGCCGAACGGCATGTTGGCAAACACTGCCGGGATGGTGATGAACAGCAGCGACGGACCGGCTTCCGGCTTGAAGCCGAACGCGAACACCGCCGGGAAGATCGCGATGCCGGCCAGCATCGACACGAACAGGTCGGCAGTCATCACCCGCAGCGCGGTGGCCGGCACGTTCTGATCATCGCGGAAGTAGCTGCCGTAGGTCAGCATGGTGCCCATCCCGATCGACAGCTTGAAGAACGCCAGCCCCATCGCGGTCAACACCACGCCGGCGGTGATCTTGGAGAAATCCGGCTGGAACAGGAAACGCAGACCTTCGCTGGCGCCCGGCAGCAGTAGGCTGCGCACGCCGACCACCACCAGCAGGATGAACAGCAGCGGCATCAGCCTCTTGGTCACCGCCTCGATGCCCTTCGATACGCCCATCAGCAGGATGCCGCCGATCAGCACCAGCACCGCCCACTGCCACAATAGCGACTGGATCGGGTCGTGAATCAGTTGGCCGAACGCGGCCGAGGTGTGCGCCGGGTCGCTCGACAGCGCACTGCCGGCAATCGACTTGAACACATAGGCCAGCACCCAGGCGGCCACTTCCGAATAGAACGCCATGATCAGAAACGCCGCCAGCACGCCGAAGCCGCCGATCAGCCACCACGGCGTGCCCGGCGCCAGCTGCTTGAAGGTGCCGACGGTGTCGGTCTTGGCTTTGCGACCGAGCATGATCTCCGCGATCATCACCGGCAGGCCGACCAGCAGGGTCGCCAGCACGTAGACCAGCAGGAAGCCGGCACCGCCGTTGGCACCGGTCAGGTAGGGAAACTTCCAGATATTGCCGAGGCCGACCGCGGAACCGAGCGTGGCCGCGAGTACGCCGAAGCTGGAGGAAAAGCCGTCGCGCTTGGCAACGGCCACTGAAGAATCGAGCTTGCTCATGAAGAGTGTCCTAAGCAGCGCAGCGCTACCGGCCACGATCAGCGACCCGGCGACTGCCCCAAGACCCGCCGGTGCGGGCCAGAAGGGCGGGGATTCTGCGGCCATTTGCGCGCCGCGCCAAGCACTTTTTGCAGCCGATTTGTGCCCTCGCTACTCGCCCCTCCGCACCCTCACCCGGCCCCTCGGCCAATTTTCATGACAAACAATCTTTACTTGCCAAGTGCATTAAAAAATGCGGCACTTACCCGTTTTGGCAATTCATTGTTTTGGCTGGCTCAACCTATCCAGCAGCCGCTGCATCCACGCCGAGCACGCTTGCAGCTGCGCGATCTCGACGTACTCGTCCGGACGGTGCGCCTCGCGGACCGAGCCGGGCCCGCACACTACCGCCGGGATGCCGGCCTGCTGGAACACCCCGGCCTCGGTCGCGTACGCCACCCCGCTGCCCGCCGCGTGATTGCACAGCTCGGCCACGTGCCGATACACCTCACTGCCCGCGTCCACCTCGAACGCCGGACAGTGGACGACGTTCTCGATGGTGATCGACACTTCCGCTGCCACCTTGCGCATCTCCTCCAGCAGCCGTTCGGCCTCACCTTCCAGCGCCTCGATGAACCGTTCGTGCCGCTCGCCCGGCAACCAGCGGCACTCGACCAGGAACTCGCAATCGCGCGGCACGATGTTGCCGGCGATGCCGCCCTGCACCAGCCCGGTCTGCAGCGTGGTATACGGCACATCGTAGAGCGCCACCTGCCGGCCGGCGCTCGCCTCGCGATCGGCCAGCTCGCGCACGAAGGTGATCAGCCGCGCCGCATACTCGATCGCGTTCACCCCGAGCGGCGTCAGCGACGAATGCGCCTCGCGCCCGCGCACGCGTACCTTATAGTGGGCGATGCCCTTGTGGGCGATCACCGGCTGCATCGAGGTAAACTCGCCGATGATACAGCCGGCGATCTTTTCGCCGCGCCGTTTTAGATCGGCCACCAGCGTGTGCACGCCCAGACAACCGACTTCTTCGTCATAGCTCAAGGCCAGCGCCAGCGGCACCGCCAGTTCGCCGCGCGCTGCCCGCGCCACCGCCTCGGGCAACAGCGCCAGCGCGCAGGCGATGAAGCCTTTCATGTCCGCCGTGCCGCGGCCGTACAGACGGCCGCCGTGCTCCACCACCTGGAACGGTTCGCTGCTCCACGCCTGACCGTCCACCGGCACCACGTCGGTGTGGCCCGACAACACGATCGCCGGCACGTCGGCCGGGCCGACCCGCGCGAACAGGTTGGCCTTCTGGCCATCCTCGCTGAAACTCAACTGCGCCGGGACACCCAGCTCAGCCAGGTAATCGACCACCCAGTCGATCAGCGCACGGTTGGAGTACCGACTGGTGGTATCGAAAGCCACCAGGCGGCTGAGCAGTTGGCGAATTTCCATGTTCGGCACCTTGCAACCCCTTAGTTACTGGCAAAAATCCAGTCTACCACCCTTGCCCGGCAGCGCCTCGCCCCTCCATACTCAAGAAAACCCGAGCAAAAGTCGGCGGCTCGCTTGGCAAAGCGAGTCGAATCCGTTAGTATGCCGCTCTCTATGGCGGGTCTCCCCGCATTGCGACGCGGTCAACCTGGTCAGGTCCGGAAGGAAGCAGCCACAGCCGTTCAGCGCAAGTGCCGGGGGTCGGGCTCGCCACCCCAATTCAGAACAAAGCCGCCTTGGCCTCCGACAAGGCGGCTTTGTTTTATGATTTTTCGACCCATTTGTGATATTTTGCGACGACCTACGAAATATTCTCTTGTCTTTATCCATTAGGATAAGCTAATATCTATTCAGACGGAGATCGACATGGGAACTTTCGGTGCAGTCATGCACTCTAGGTAATCCCAAATGGATTACTTGCTATATTTAGAACGTCAATACGACGCATAAAAACGACACATAAAATCAATTAACGCCTTTAATAGATCGAGAGGAAATTATGAAGCTCTTTGAAAAGATCACGAACCCGCGCGAAATCCGCCGCAAACTCGGCCTGAACCAGCAGGAATTCTGGAGCCGCATCGGCGTGACCCAATCGGGCGGCTCCCGCTATGAAAGCGGCCGCAACATGCCCAAACCGGTGCGTGAACTGCTGCGCCTGGTGCATGTCGAGCAGATCGATCTGAGCAAAGTCAAACGCGAGGACTTCGAAATCGTCGAGTACCTGAAAGAGACCCATCCGGACTTGTACAAGAGTCTGCGCAAGGCGGTTCGCGCCAAGCTGGAAACCGAAGAAGGCAGCATGGGCGAAACAGCCGGCAATCTGTAAGCAGCCGTCTCCGCCAAGGGCGTTGTTCACGGGCGACCGGCCAAGCTGGCCTCAGTGAGCAACGCCCTTCTTGCGTCTGTTGTACCGCCCAAAATCATGACGGCCAGTTCCCACGGGTGAACTAGCCGCTCCCTCTCGCTGGCCGCACAGCTCATCCACGCCGGCCGACAATACCACTCCCATCAGCTCTCTTCCGGATTACGGATCAGCAATACCGGCACGGTCGCCTTCTTGAGCAAGCCTTCGGCCACGCTACCCATCAACAGATGCATCAAGCCGCTCCAGCCGTGCGTCCCCATCACCACCAGGTCCGCCTTCCAGTCCCGTGCATCGTCGAGCAACACCGAGGCGATCTTGTCACCCCAGCTTTCCAGTATCTTGGTTTCCGGCGACAAGCCCTGCGCCTTAGCCTGCTCTTCGGCCTGGCCGAGCACCTGTTCGCCCGCATGCTTGATCGACTTCTGCAACTCGGAGGCATCGAGAAACTCGGTACCGCCCCAGCCAAACTGAGCCAAGTCCACCACATGGACCAGCCGCACCGATGCGCCCACTTCCTTGGCCAGCTTGCAAGCCTCGGTCAACGCCAGGTTCGAGGTTTCGCTATCGTCTACCGGAACAAAAATTCGCTGGTACATATTCGACCTCTCCTTCGTATGGACTCGGACTCGACGATTTCAGTCTATCAAATGCCCCGCCTCACGTGGTTGATGCAGATTAAGACTGTGATTAGACTGCATGACATTCATGAACGGAGGCGCCATGGCCCGCGTCGAAATCACGCTACCGGAACACTGGCTGTTCCACACCGAACTGTCGGTGCGAGTCGGCGATCTGAACTACGGCGGCCACCTCGGCAACGACGCCCTGCTGCGCCTGGCGCACGAGGCGCGGTTGCGCTTCTTGCAGTCTTACGGCTACAGCGAGCTCGACGTGGAAGGCCGCGGCCTGATCATGGCCGACGCCGCGGTGGTGTACCGTGCCGAGGCGTTCCAGGGAGAGCGCTTGCGCTTTGCACTGGCACTGGGTGAAATCGGCCGCTCCAGCTTCGAATTGCTTTACCATGTGACTCGAACAGCCGACGACCGCGAGGTCGCCCGCCTCAAGACCGGTATGGTGTTTTTTGATTACGCCGCACGACAGATCAGCCGCACTCCGTCGGCCTTTGTCGCGCGCCTGGCGCCAGCTCACGAAGGAATGCCAACATGAAGAATTACCCATCCAACAGCCCCGAGGCCCTGGCCCGCCTGCTCGCCATGTTCATGATCGCCGACGGCAATATGGACCCACGAGAAATCGATAGCCTGGACCTCTTGCACGCCTACGACGTCCTCGGCATCAGTCGCAAGAAATTCATGCAGGTGCTGGTCGACTACTGCAATGACCTCACCGACGAGGCCGACCCGGAAAGCGGCGCCATCCACCTGATCAACCGCGAGCGCATCGACACCCTGCTTGAGGACATCACCGACCGCCACAAGCGCGTGCTGGTCTGTGCCCTGGCGATTGACCTGTGCAAATCGGACGACACCATCAGCGAACAGGAAATGGCCGTGCTGCGCTACATGATGGAGAGCTGGTCGATCTCGCTCGACGATCTGGAAAACGAATTCGTCAAACCGTAAGCTTTCTGCTTGCGATGACAGCCGTCCGCGCACCGCGCCCGGGCGGCTTTTTGCTGTTGATAACCCACAAAACAACAATTAGGGCTGACACGATGACCACCCGCTTTCACGGCACCGACCGTTACGTCGCCAGCGACGACCTGATGCTGGCCGTCAACGCCGCCATCACGCTGGAGCGCCCGCTGCTCGTCAAGGGCGAGCCGGGCACCGGCAAGACCATGTTGGCCGAAGAGATCGCCCGCTCACTCGGCCGCGAGCTGATCGTCTGGCCGATCAAGTCGACCACCAAGGCGCAGCACGGCCTGTACGACTACGACGCGGTGTCGCGGCTGCGCGACTCGCAACTGGGCGACGCGCGGGTGCACGACATCCGCAACTACATCGTCAAGGGCAAGCTGTGGCAGGCGTTCGAGATGGACGTGGCGCCGGTGCTGTTGATCGACGAGATCGACAAGGCCGACATCGAGTTCCCCAACGACCTCTTGCGCGAGCTCGACCAGATGGAGTTCTTCGTGCATGAGACGCAGGAATTCGTGCGCGCCCGGGTGCGGCCGATCATCCTGACCACCTCGAACAACGAGAAGGAACTGCCGGACGCTTTCCTGCGCCGCTGCTTCTTCCACTACATCCGCTTCCCGGATCGCGACACCCTGCAGGACATCGTCGACCTGCACTATCCGAGGCTGGAGAGCGCGCTGGCGCGCGAGGCGCTCGAAGTGTTCCTCGGCCTGCGCGAGCTGACCGGCCTGAAGAAGCGCCCGACCACCTCGGAGCTGCTCGACTGGCTCAAGCTGCTGACCCGCGAGGCGATCAGCCCGGCAACGTTGGCCGAAGGCCGCAGCAAGGGCGAATTGCCGCCGCTGGCCGGCGCGCTGCTGAAAAACGAGCAGGACATCCAGCTATTCGAGCGGCTGATGCAGATGGCGCGAGGCCGGCGCTAATGAACTGGGACGCGGCGCTCGCCACCTTCGATAACGCCTTGGCGCTGTCCGGGCGCAGCGACGCCACCCGCGCCGCCTACCGGCGCGACATCCAGCGACTGGCCGAGCTGGCCGGCGCACGTATACCAACCCAGCTCGTCAATCGCGACATCCGCCACGCGCTGGCGCGTTTGCATGGCGGCGGCCTCGACGGGCGCAGTCTGTCGCGAATGCTGTCGGCCTGGCGTGGCCTGTACGATTGCCTGATCGACCGTGAGCTGGCGTCGGCCAACCCCTGCACCGGCGTTCGCCCACCGAAGAGCGGCCACCGCCTGCCCAAAGCGCTGCCGGTCGACGCCGCGCAACAGCTGCTCGACGCCGAGTTGGCCGAAGAGACCTCGCTGACCTGTCGCGATCGGGCGATGTTCGAGCTGCTCTACTCATCCGGCCTGCGCCTGACCGAACTGGTACGGCTCGACGTCGGCGACGTCGACTTGGCCGAACGGCTGGTGCGGGTCAGCGGCAAGGGCAACAAGGAACGGCTGGTGCCGATCGGCCAACAGGCCGACGATGCGCTGCGCGGCTGGCTGACACAACGCAACGCCAGCGACGGCGAAACCGCGCTGTTCACCGGCCGGAGCGGCACACGACTAGGCGGCCGGCAGATCGAGAAACGGCTGGCGCGCTGGGCGATCCAGACTGGTAGCGACCGACACGTCTCGCCGCACATGCTGCGCCACAGCTTCGCCAGCCACCTGCTGCAGTCGTCGAGCGACCTGCGCGCGGTGCAGGAGCTGCTCGGCCACGCCAACCTGTCGACCACGCAGATCTATACCAGCCTGGACTTCCAGCACCTGGCCCAGGTGTATGACACCGCACATCCGCGCGCGCGCAAGTCGGAGCCCCGGCAGGACGCATCGGCCGACGACGGTACCCCGTAGCGACATCCAACCATGAAAAAAGGGCGACCCGCGGGCCGCCCTTTTCATTTTCCCGACACGATCAGGCCGTCAACGGCGTCGCGTCGATTTCCACCAGCAGCGCCGCCAGCGCCGCATCGACAGTCTGGCGCCGTACCGCGGCTCGGTCGCCGTCGAAGCGGCGCACGAAGGCACGACTCAGCCCGGCCGGGCCAGCCAGGGCAAACCAGACCAGCCCGACCGGCTTCTCGGCACTTCCGCCGCCCGGCCCGGCCACACCGGACACCGCCACCGCCCAGTCGACCCCGGCCGCGCGCTGCGCACCGGCCGCCATCTCGCGCACCGTCGCCTCGCTGACCGCGCCGTGTTCGGCCAACGTCGTGGCCGCCACACCGAGCAGTTGCTGCTTGGCGGCGTTGCTATAGGTGACAAAGCCCATGTCGAACCAGTTGGAGCTGCCGGCCACATCGGTAATCGCCCCGGCGATCAGCCCGCCGGTGCAGGATTCGGCCGCGGTGACGCGCTCGCCGCGCGTCAACAGTTTCTCGCCCAGTTGTTCAGCCAAGCTTTTCATGACGGCTCCGGAAGTGGGCGATCAGCCCGTTAGTCGACGCGTCGTGCGACAGCGTTTCCGCATCGCTCAGCTGCGGCAGGATCTTCGCAGCCAGCTGCTTGCCGTACTCGACACCCCACTGGTCGAAGGAATTGATCCCCCAGATCACACCCTGCACGAACACCTTATGCTCGTACAGAGCCAGCAGCATGCCGAGCGTCGTCGGCGTCAGCTTGTCGATCGCCAGCATGTTCGACGGCTGGTTGCCCGGGAACAGCTTCTGCGGCAGCAGCATGTCGATCTCTTCGCCGGTCAAATCCAGCTTCGCCAGCTCGGCCAGCGCCTCGGCCTCGTTCTTGCCGCGCATCAGCGCCTCGGTCTGGGCAAAACCGTTGGCGACCAGCACCGCGTGCTGCTGGTCGACCGGGTAATGGCTGTTCATCGGAATGATGAAATCGCTCGGCACCAGCCGAGTGCCCTGGTGCAAGAGCTGGAAGAACGCGTGCTGGCTGTTCACCCCCTCCTCGCCCCAGATCACCGGGCCGGTGTCGAAGTCGAGCTTTTCGCCGAAACGGCCGACCTGCTTGCCGTTCGACTCCATGTCGAGCTGCTGGATATGCGCCGGCAGGCGGCGCAGGCCGTGGTCGTACGGCATGATCGCGTGAGTGTGCGCGCCGTAGAAGGTGTTGTACCAGACGCCGATCAGCGCCATCAGCACCGGCATATTGGCCGCAAACGGCGCGCTGAAGAAATGCTCGTCCATCGCGTGGCCGCCGGCCAGGAATTCGGCGAAACGCTCGGGGCCGATCGCCAGCATCACCGGCAGACCGATCGCCGACCAGGTCGAGTAACGGCCACCGACCCAGTCCCAGAACGGGAACATATTGGCCGGATCGATGCCGAACGCCACCACCGCCTGACGGTTAGTCGACACCGCGACGAAATGCTTGGCGATGTCGGCCTCGCCGGCGCTCTGCAGGAACCAGTTCCGCGCCGCCTCGGCGTTGAGCCGGGTCTCGGGCGTGGTGAACGACTTCGACGCGACGATGAACAGCGTGGTTGCCGGGTCGAGCTGCTGCAGCGTACGGGCGATATGCGCACCGTCGACGTTGGAGACGAAGTGAACCTTCAGCGTCGGGTGCAGATACGGAGCCAGCGCCTCGTGCACCATCAACGGCCCCAGGTCCGAGCCGCCGATGCCGAGATTGACCACGTCGGTGATACGCCGGCCAGTGTAGCCTAGCCAGCGGCCGGCGCGCACCGCCTCGGCAAAGGCATAGGCGCGGTCGAGCACTTCGTGCACCTGCGGCACCACATCGATACCATCAACGACAAGGCTGGCCGAACGCGGCAGGCGCAACGCGGCGTGCAGCACCGCCCTATCCTCGCTGACGTTGATCCGCTCGCCGCCGCGCATCCGCTGCATCCAGCCGGCCAAGTCGGCTGTTTCGGCCAACTCGATCAACAGGCCCAGCGTGCGCTCGGTGAGGCGGTTCTTCGAGTAGTCGAGCAGCAGACCATCGAACTCGAGGCTCATCCGGGCGAAGCGGTCCGGCTCCTGCGCGAACAGGTCGCGCATGTGCAGGTGCCGGGTGGCGCGCTGGTGCTGGTGCAGCTTGCCCCAGACCGGGGTGGTATTGATGTCGTTGTAGCGGATCGCGGCCATCGGGGCGTGACAGTGTCCTGAAAAAAATCGGCAATGATAGTCTGGCTGCACCGCGTCGTCATGACCCTGCGCGGTACTAGCGGGCCTCAGAAGTTGCCATCTGTTGCCATCTAAAGCGTAGCGAGCGGGCGTCAGCGAGGGGCGGACGGAGCGCAGGAACCGGAATGTACTGGAGTACATGAGGATTCCTGATCGCTGAGCAAATCAATAGATTCGCACGCCGACCGCCCAACCCGAGATCACGCCCGCGCAGTAGCGTTGAGGGCAACTTCTTACAGCTTGAGGAAGTTCTCGCGGTAGTACTTCATCTCCTCGATCGACTCGATGATGTCGGCCAGAGCCTCGTGCTTGCCCTTCTTCACCACGCCCTTGGCCACTTCCGGCTTCCAGCGCTTGGCCAACTCCTTCAGCGTCGACACGTCGATGTTGCGATAGTGGAAGTAGGCTTCCAGCTTCGGCATCCAGCGCGCCATGAAGCGGCGATCCTGATGGATGGTGTTGCCGCACATCGGCGTGGTGCGCGACGGTACGTACTGTTCCATGAATGCCAACAGCTGCGCCTCGGCGTCGGTCTCGTTGAGCGTCGACGCCTTTACCTTGTCGATCAGGCCGGTCTTGCCGTGGGTGTTCTTGTTCCAGTCGTCCATCGCGTCGAGCACCGCGTCCGCTTGGTGAACCACCAGCACCGGCGACTCGGCCACGATGTTGAGCTGACTATCGGTGACGATCATCGCCACTTCGATGATGCGGTCGGTGTCCGGGTTCAGCCCGGTCATTTCCATGTCGAGCCAGATGAGGTTGTTTTGATCTTGTGCCATACTTGCCGTTCTCTACTAAATGCCGCTATTTTCCGTGAATGAAGGTCTGGCGGCAAACGCTCTGCCCACTTCCCCCCGCATATGGCCACTACCCTGACCCTGTTGTTCCTGATTGCGCTGGCCGTCACTCTGGTGCTGCGCCTGTGGCTCGCCAGCCGCCAGATCACCCATGTCCGCGCCCACCGCCACACGGTGCCTGCCGAGTTTGCCGGTGAAATCCCCCTGTCCGACCACCAAAAGGCCGCCGACTATACTGTCGCCAAGACCCGGCTCGGCATGAGCCATGCGGTGGTCGACACCGTGCTGATCCTGCTCTTGACGCTGGGCGGCGGGCTGGAATGGCTATGGCAGCTTTCGGCCAAGCTATTCAGCGGCGACATCGCCCATGGCCTGGCGCTGGTCGCCAGTGTCACGGTGGTCAGCGGTCTGGTGTCGTTGCCGTTCACCATCGTCACCACCTTCGGCATCGAGGCGCGCTACGGTTTCAACAAGATCACCCCGAAGCTGTTCATCACCGATCTGCTGCGCGGCGTGCTGCTGTCGGCGGCGCTCGGCCTGCCGATCCTGGCGCTGGTGCTATGGCTGATGGCCAAGATGGGCAGCGCCTGGTGGCTGTGGGTATGGCTGGCCTGGACCGGCATCAGCCTGTTGATGCTACTGCTCTACCCGACGGTGATCGCGCCGCTATTCAACAAGTTCAGCCCGCTCGACGACGCGTCGCTGAAGCAGCGCATCGAGGCGCTATTGACCCGCACCGGCTTCACCTCGCGCGGCGTGTTCGTGATGGACGGCTCGAAACGCTCCAGTCACGGCAATGCCTACTTCACCGGCTTCGGCGCCGCCAAGCGCATCGTGTTCTTCGACACCTTGCTGAAACAGCTGACCCCGGCCGAGATCGAGGCGGTGCTGGCGCACGAGCTCGGTCACTTCAAGCTCAAGCACATCACCCAACGGATGGTGCTGACCTTCGCGCTGTCGCTCGGCTTCCTGTTCGTGCTCGGCCTGTTGATCGACGCGCCGTGGTTCTACCAGGGCCTCGGCGTCGCCACGCCGTCGACCGCGATGGCACTGGTGCTGTTCTTCATGGCGGTGCCGGCGTTCACCTTCCCGCTGACACCGCTGTCCAGCCTGATGTCGCGCCGCCACGAATACCAGGCGGACGAGTTTGCCGCCCAGGAAACCGACGCCGGCGAACTGATCCACGCGCTGACCAAGCTGTACCGCGACAACGCCTCGACGCTGACGCCCGACCCCTTGCATTCGGCGTTCTACGATTCGCACCCGCCGGCCGCGCTGCGGATCGCCCACCTGAAAGGAGCCCGACCATGAATCTGACTTCGCTGCGCTGTTCCACCGAACATATGCGCTCCCCGCTAGCCGACGCCACCCGCCAGCAGCTGCTCGCCACCCTGCCCGAGTGGCAGGCCGAAGGCATCGAGCTGGTAAAGACCTTCAAGTTCACCAATTACCATGAAGTAATGGCGTTCGTGAACGCACTGGCCTGGATCGCCCACCAAGAAGACCACCACCCTGATCTGTCGGTGCACTACAACCGCGTGGTGGTGCGCTTCTCCAGCCATGACGCCGGCGCATTGACGCTGAACGACTTCATCTGTGCCGCCAAGGCCGAAGCGCTGACCCAGCGGCCGGCTGCATGAAAAAACACGGCCAGATCGTCAAGAGCTACGGCCGCCGCTTCATCGTCGAAGCGGACGGCGATACCTACGACTGCACCACCCGCGGCAAACGAGTCGATTACGCCTGCGGCGACTTCGTCGACATCCTGGTGCAGAACCGCGAACAGGCGGTGATCGAGAACTACCACGACCGCCACAGCCTGCTTTATCGTCAGGACGAGTGGCGCACCAAGCTGATCGCGGCCAACGTCAGCCGCATCCTGTTCGTCACCGCCGCGGTGCCGACACCGAGCGAAGAGCTGCTCAATCGCGGCCTGGTGGCGGCCGAAGCGGCCGACATCGACCCGGTGATCGTCGTCAACAAGACCGACCTACCGGAAACAGCAATCTGGCTCGACCGGCTCGAAGCGTATCGCTCGCTCGGTTACACGGTGATCCTGCTATCGGCCAAACAAGACATCACGCCGCTGCTCCCGCTGCTGGACGGTCAGACTAGCGTGTTTGTCGGCCAATCGGGCATGGGCAAGTCGACGCTGACCAACGCACTGCTACCCGACGCCAACGCCCGCGTCGCCGACATCTCCGAAGCGCTCGACTCCGGCCGGCACACCACCACCCACGCCGCGCTCTACCATCTGGATGACAGCAGTCACCTGATCGACTCGCCCGGCCTGCAGGAATTCGGCCTGAAGCACCTGAAGGCGACCGACCTGGTGCACTACCTGCCGGACATGCGCCCCTACATCGGCCAGTGCCGTTTCCACAATTGCAGCCACCGCCAGGAGCCCGGCTGCGCGATCAAGGCAGCGGCCGAAAGCGGCGAAATCCGGCCAGCCCGACTGGCGTTTCTACAACGGCTGACCAACGAGTTGTCCAGCTGAATCTACGCAAAACGGCCGCTCAGCAAGCGGTCGTTTTTTATAAAAATTCTTGGCATTAAACCAACTGTTTAAATTAATTCCTTTGGAATATTTACAAAGTCACAGCACGGACATATTCTTGTAAGAAAACCATAACGGGCTAACGCTACGCTGTACCACGCTGACTACAAGAAACCAAGGAGACACAGTATGATCAAACGCATCGCTCTGGTTACCGGCGGAATGGGCGGCATCGGCACCGCCATTTGCCGTGCACTGGCTGAAACCGGCCACACCGTCGTCACCACCTACAGCAAGCCCGGCAAGGATCAAGCATGGCTGTCCGACATGAAGGGCCTCGACCTTGACGTTCATGCCTATCAGCTGGATGTCACCGACTACGACGCCTGCCAGACTGTCATCGCCCAGATCCAGCAGGAAGTCGGCCCGATCGACGTTTTGGTCAACAACGCCGGCATCACCCGCGACGCCAGCTTCAAGAAGCTCGACAAGGCTGCCTGGGATGCCGTGATCAACACCAACCTCAACTCGGTGTTCAACGTCACCAAGCCGGTGGTAGACAGCATGCTCGAGCGCGGCTTCGGCCGGGTGGTCAACATCTCGTCGATCAACGGCCAGAAGGGCCAGTTCGGCCAGACCAACTACTCCGCCGCCAAGGCCGGTATGCACGGCTTCACCATGGCGCTGGCGCAGGAAGTGGCGAAGAAAGGCGTTACCGTCAACACCATCTCGCCGGGCTACATCGGCACCGAAATGGTGATGGCCGTACCGGAAGACGTCCGCAACAAGATCGTCGCGCAGATCCCGGTCGGCCGCCTCGGCAAGCCGGAAGAGATCGCCGGCCTGGTCAACTACCTGGCCTCGGACATCGCCGGTTTTGTCACCGGCGCCGACTTCGCGATCAACGGTGGTCAGCACATGATGTAACAAGGCTCGCGAGTCTCTCGCAGCCAGAACACGCCCGGCCAAGCGCCGGGCTTTTTCTTGACCTTGCGCCGTCTATCAACCACGGTCGGTTCAAAGACCGTAAAATAGCGCCATCTGCCAACCCCACCCGACCGACCGCCATGAGCCGCTTCTGGAGCCCCGTCGTCCACGACCTGACCCCGTACGTCCCCGGCGAGCAACCCAAGCTCACCAAACTGATCAAACTCAACACCAACGAAAACCCCTACGGCCCGTCGCCAAAGGTGCTGGCCGCGCTCGAGGGCGAGATCGCCGACACACTGCGCCTCTACCCGGACCCGAATGCCGAACGACTGAAGACGACGATCGCCGCCTACCATAAGGTCAGCCCGGACGAGGTATTTGTCGGCAACGGTTCGGACGAGGTACTGGCGCACGCCTTCCAGGCACTACTGAAGCACTACGCCCCGCTGCTGTTCCCGGACATCACCTACAGCTTCTACCCGGTGTACTGCGGGCTCTACGGCATCGACTACCGCACCGTCGCGCTGACCGACGCACTGGAAATCCGCACCGAGGATTACCGCCAAGCCTGCGGCGCGATCATTTTCCCGAACCCGAACGCCCCAACCGGCCGCCAGCTGGCGCGCGAAGCGATCGAAGCGCTGCTGAACGAACACCCTGACCAAGTGGTGGTGATCGACGAGGCCTATATCGATTTCGGCGGCGACAGCGCGATCCCGCTGGTCAAACGCTATCCGAACCTGCTGGTGGTGCAGACGCTGTCCAAGTCGCGCTCGCTCGCCGGGCTGCGCGTCGGCTTTGCCATCGGCCACCCGGCGCTGATTGAGGCGCTGGAGCGGGTGAAGAACAGCTTCAACTCCTACCCGCTCGACCGGCTCGCCATCGCCGGCGCCGCAGCCTCTTTCGACGACGAGGCGTACTTCCAGCAGACCTGCCAGGCGGTGATCGCCAGCCGCGAGACGCTGGTCGGCGAATTGACCGGCCTCGGCTTCGAGGTGCTGCCGTCGGCGGCCAACTTCGTGTTTGCCCGACACCCCGAGCACGATGCCGCGACGCTGGCCAGTGCACTGCGTGAGCGCGCCATCATCGTGCGCCACTTCCGCCTACCTCGGATCGAGCAGTACTTGCGCATCAGCGTCGGCACCGATGCCGAGTGCGCCGCGCTGGTAAGCGCACTGAAGGCGCTGCTCGCCGCCTGAACTCGCCACGCGCCCGTTACGCCGTCTGCAACCAGAACCACCAATGCCAACGGCCCGCAAATTGCGGGCCGTTTTTCTTGCTCGGTCAAGGTGACGAGAAATGTTATTGGCCGTTGCGCCGGCTTTCGCGAGCCCGGGCGCCTTGCCACTCGGTAGCCACTATAACGCTAGCAAGTCGCGGCCATCGGGGTCGGGCACCGTCGAGGATTCGCCATGCCACGCCACTGCTGGCCGCTGTTGGCAACCGGATTGCTACTCGCCATCGCCTGCGGGCCGACAGAGCCGGCCGAGCGGCATAACTGGTTCAACGAGCCGATCGTGCAGCTGTCATCCGACCTGCCCGACTGCCCCGCCCCCGACGGCCCGCTGTTGACCGAGGACCAGATGCGCGCGCAGGCGCACGACCGCATCGAGCGCGGCACCAGCTGCTATCTCTCCCACGAATGCCGCTACGCCAGTGCCTATGCCTACGACCCAGAGATCGCCGAGGCGGCACGACAGCGGCTGCAGGACAAACCGAAACTGCGCGGCAGCACGTTGTGGCTGACCTCGCAGCGCCGCTTCGTCCGGCTCGAAGGCTGCGCCGCCTCACGGCGGCAACTCGACTACGTGACCCGCACTCTACAGGCGCTGCCGGACGTGCAGCAGGTCGAGGTCTACACCCGGGTCCGCCGCCGCTAAGAGCCACTAACAAACTCTCCCAGCGTTGTTGCTCTGCCTTATGGTGCTCCTTGTACTGTCTGCGGCAGAGCGCCCAGCCGGGATCACTACGCTGGGTTTTGTTAGCGGCTCTAAGTCCAAATGTCCGGCCGATAAACGCTCTGGTTGACTCCGGCTGCCAGCTTGCTAGGCTGTGCGCTTTGTCGAACCAGGAAGCACACCCATGGCTGAATCGTTGATCATTGAAGGTAGCAGCAAAGACGAACGCTACCAGACGCTACTGCCACAAGCAGAGGCGCTGATCGCCGGCGAGACCGACCTGATCGCCGCCCTCGCCAACCTGTCGGCCGCACTGGCGTCGACCTTCGACTGGCTGTGGACCGGCTTCTACCTGGTCAAGGGCGAGCAGCTGGTGCTCGGGCCGTTCCAGGGGCCGATCGCCTGCACCCGCATCCCGCACGGCCGCGGCGTCTGCGGCAGCGCCTGGGCGGAAAACCGCACGCTAGTGGTGCCGGACGTCGACGCCTTCCCCGGCCACATCGCCTGCTCGTCGGCGGCGCGCTCCGAAATCGTCGTACCGATTCACGACGCGGCCGGCCGCGTCGTGGCCGTGCTCGACGTCGACTCGACCCGGCTCGACAGCTTCGACGCGGTCGACGCCCAGTATCTGGAGGCGCTCGTCGCCCGGCTCAGTCCCTTGTTTCCGGTAGCTGGCTGAGCGCTTCGTCGAGCAGCACCCCGAGGTGGTGCGAACGCTCGCCCTCGTCCGCCCCGTCGAACGCGGCAAGGTTGGCCGAAAGCGTCGTAGCGAGCACCGTGCGCAGCCGCTCGGCCAAGCCCTGCCGGCCGGCTCGCAGCGCGCCCAGCTGCTCACTGGCTTGCAGCAAGCGGTCACCGGCCCGCTCGGCATCCTGACGGGCCACCTCGAGCGCCGCCTGCAGCTCGAGCACTCGCCCATCGAGCGCCTCGACCTTGGCGCCGAGCCGGCCGTTTTCACGCTCGCGCTCAACCAGCCGTTCGCGCCATACCGTGTCGATCTTGGCGCTGTCGCGGCGTTGCTGCGCGAGCTCGTCCTCCAGCTTTTTGACCGACTGCTTCATCGCCTGGCGCTCGTCTTCGATCTGCTCGTAGAGCCGCACGCGCAGACCCTCCAGACGCTCGTAGGCGAGCGCCTCGCGCTTGTCCGCCGCCTGTTTTTCCGCCTGCACCCGCTCCTCGGTGCGCGCCTCGATCTCGCCGACCCGCGCATCGGCCTCTCGCTGCACGTCGCCCAGCTGCTTGCGCGACGCCTCGAGACTGGCCGCCAAGGCCGCCAGATTGTCGTCCTGGGCAGCGCGGCGCGCCTCTTCGGCCGCCAGCCGCTGCTCGAGCTCGGCGACGCGGCCGGTTTTCAGCTCCAGTTCGCGTCCGAGCGAAACCAGTGTCGCATCGCTTTCGGCCAACCTCTGCCCTAAGGCCACGGCCTCTTCACGCAGCGTCGCCACCTCGGCCTGCGCCTCGTTGCGCACCGTCGCCAGCTCCGCGTCGGCCGCATCGCACGCCTTCTGCCAGATTTCTTCGAACGCTTCGGCCAGGCCGCTTGGCCAGTCCGGCCGGCGCGACGACAGCGCCATCCGCGACAGGAAATCCTGACGCCAACCCTTCAGGGTGTTGTTGATCGTGGTGTTCGAACCGGTGCCCAAACGGTTGCGCACCTCGACCACCGTCGGCCAGACGCCCTCGCCGACCAGTTCGTACGCCACCTGGCGAATCCGTGTGTAGATATCCGTCGTCATCCGTTTGCCGTCCATAAGGGCGCAGGCGCGCCACTGTTGCCAACCCACTGAAAACCGCCGCTTCCGGCCGCCTCCCTGTAGCGCGGCAGCATACCACAAGCCGCCAACTCCATATAATACATATATTATGTATTACATTGTTTATTTACAAATTAGAGCAATATTTTTCCGATAACTATACTTATCGGAAGTTTTTCAGCGAAACTGCACAAAACACATGCATTGCCCTGCACATAAATAGCACTTTGCGCGTCGTGCTGCCATTGACCGACGGGCTGGATCAACGCTGGGTGATGGACTTTGTGGCGGATAGCTTATGGAACGGTCGCCGGATTCGCTTGCTGGCCATCACCGACACATGAAATCGGGAAGCGGCCTGGATCGAGGCGAACCATCCCTGTCAGGCAAGCGAGTTGCACGCGTTCTGGAGAATTTGCGCTGCCGTGGACGTCACCCGAGATTGATTCAGATGGACAATGGCCCGGGGCTCACCAGCCGAGCATTGGATGAGTGGGCCCATCGCCACGGGGTCACCTTGCAGTTCATTCGCCCTGGCCAACCGGTTGAGAATGCATTCATCGAGAGCTTTAACGGCCGGCTGCGCGAGGAGGACTTGAACCAGTCGGTGTTTCACAGCTTGCACGATGCCAGAGCAACGATTGAACACTGGCGACAGGACTCTAACCACGCCCGACCGCACAGTGCGTTGAATTACCTGACCCGGCCACGTATCGGAAGCAACACCGCCCCCAACAACGCCAGAAAGCTAACTTATTGGTGGTGTACTGAATGGGGGAAGGTCACCTGGACTGATGCACAGCAGGATAAGGACAACAGGCCTATCTGAATGCATATAAGGAATGGGGCGCAAGAAACTGGCCGGAAGGCGGAAAAGTCGTTTTGCGCTACACGAGATTCTTTTGAGTAGCCCTAACGGTAACGGTCACTGGGTTCGATTAGGTCAGATCGCTCGCACCATACCCCCATAATTGCCATCATGTACCTCTGGACAGGCGGAACGCATGTGGCGTGCGACCACGCCATCGCTTGAAGGCATTAATGAAGCTCGTGGCTTCAGCATAACCGAGCCGCTCGGCGATCTGTTCTACTGACAGCCAGGGTCCTGACAGGAATTCTTCGGCCAACGTAAGCCGTACTTCATCACGTAGTTCGGTAAAGGTGGTGCCTTCATCAAGTAGCCGCCGTCGAAGGGTACGCGTCGTTATGTTCAGATCGGCGGCGACCACTTCCATGCTAGGCATCAACGGCGTATGAGCAATCAGTCGGTTACGGACACAGGCGGCTAGCCTGCTTCGGACTTTTCGGATGTCCAGTAGCTTGCGGCACTGTTCTTCCGCCGCGTGTAGCGCCAGTTCGTTGGCCTGAAGCAGCGGGAGCTGCAAACTAGCCCGATCTATCACCGCAAGGTTTTTGCTGGCACTAAAGACAGATCGCACGCCGAAGAACTTCTCATACAAATCAGCATAAGGGGGCGTGGCAAAGCGGAAGCTCAGGCTTTTTAGCGCAGGCACCGAGGAGAACAGGTCGCGTTGTACGGCGATCAGGGCGGCGATATCTCGCTCGACAATAAAACGACGCAACGGCTCGGGGATCTCTGAATCGTCCACCGTGATATGCGTTTCGGTGTCTGTATCCATCACCAGAAAGCGTGTGAAGGCGAATGTCAGGTGAAAGTATCGCAAGGCCACATCCAGCGCACCGCGTGCGGTGGGGCTACTGACCATCGCGAAACCGAGAGCGCCGAACGCGGTGAAGTGATAGCGCTTGCCCGCCTCGATCCCCAGAGCGGGGACTTCGCCCAGGTATTCGATCAAATTGCCGATCAAACGTAGCTCCTGCTGACCACTGACCACGACAGCGGAATCGGCGAGTTGGTTCTCATGCAGGCCAGTACCAGCGAGGCTGGCCCGTAGGGGCATACCATGATCGGCGGCGAGTTCCGCCATGATGCGCATGCTGGTTACGCTGCGCTCGAAGTTCCATTGCGTCATACGCGCCCCCCCCCTCTTGTTATTTGTCCTTAATTATCGATATTTTGTCCCGTTCCGTCACTACCAGATGTCCTCTGCCGCCATAGGCTTGCATCACATAAGTCTCATAAGGCGCGAGCCAAGGAGGAGTCATGGAAACGAAACTGAATGGCGAAGAGTCATCACCGAGCATCGTGATCATCGGCACTGGCTTTGGTGGCCTGTGCATGGCGATTCAACTGAAAAAGGCCGGCATCGAATCCTTCACGATGCTGGAGAAGGCGGGAAGTGTCGGCGGCACCTGGCGCGACAACACTTACCCAGGAGCCGCCTGCGACGTGCAGTCGCATCTGTATTCGTTCTCGTTCGAGCCAAAGAGCGACTGGACCCGAAAGTTCGGCCTGCAGCCGGAAATCCGCTCCTACATGGAGAGCTGCGTCAGCAAATACGAACTTAGGTCCCATATTCAGTTCAATAAGGAAGTCGTCTCCGCCGAGTTCGACAAGGTCGCGGGCAGGTGGATCATTACCACGAAGGACGGCGCGGTGCTGCATGCCAATATCGTGGTGACCGCCTGCGGTCAGCTCAACCGCCCTGCCTTTCCGAAAATCAAGGGCATCGAGAGTTTCAAGGGTAAAGCTTTTCACTCGGCACGCTGGGACCACGATTACGACCTGACTGGCAAATCCGTTGCCGTGGTTGGTACTGGCGCGAGCGCGATCCAGTTCGTGCCGCAAATCGTATCGAAAGTAAAGCAGGTCAAATTGTTCCAGCGCTCTGGCGCTTGGGTCATCGCCAAACCGGACCGGCCGTTTACCGGCTTCGAGCAATGGATGTTTGAGGCCTTTCCCATTGTCGACCGTTTGTACCGTTCGCTGATTTACTGGAAAAACGAAAGCCGCGCTCTCGCGTTCACACGCTTCGGCTGGTTGCTCGGAGCTTTAGCCTTGCAAGCACGCTGGATGGCATGGCGCCAGGTGAAGAGCAAGAGCAAGCGCCGCAAACTCATCCCGGATTACAAGATCGGCTGTAAGCGCGTGCTGATCTCTAATGACTGGTATCGGGCAATGAACCATGACCACGTGGATATCGTTACCGAGGACATCGACCACGTGGAATCCGACGCGATAGTCACCAAGAACGGTCGGCGTCACCCGGTGGACGCGATCATCTACGGCACGGGCTTCCAGGCAACCGATTTCCTAGCCCCGATGACGATCAAGGGCCTCAATGGACTCGATCTGAACGAGGCCTGGCGCGATGGTGCGGACGCCTACAAGGGCATCTGCGTATCGGGCTTCCCCAACCTCTTCATGCTTTACGGGCCAAATACCAATCTGGCGCACAGTTCCATCGTGTTCATGTTGGAGTCGCAGGTGCACTACGTCATGCAGTGCGTGCGGATGCTGCTCGACCCTGGCCTGCACTTCATGGACGTGAAGGCCAACCGACAAAGCGAATACGCCGCAAGTATTCAGAAACAGCTCAAGAGCAGTGTCTGGGAGTCTGGTTGCTCCTCCTGGTACAAGACCGCCTCGGGCAAGAACACGAACAACTGGCCGGGCTTCACCTTCAGCTACCGCCTGATGACCAGGATGCTCGACTTGCAGGACTACGAGCTGCACCCGACACCATCATGTGTGGCCACGGCGTAACCCGCGACGGGAGTGACGCCGAGATTACCCCAAGGAATCTTGATGATGAAAACACTGCTGTTCTGGTTCGTGCGTCTGTTAGTCAAACCGGTGCTGGCAGACTGGGTCCCAGTGTCCATCCAGCGGCGCTGGGGCGCGTGGGTCGGCCTGCTATTAGTCGGTCCGCGCGGCTTCAAGGCCCAGCAGGAGAACATCGCCGGCGTTTCGACGCTACGGATCGATCCGGCGGGTGCACCGCCGAGCCTCGGTGTGCTCTATCTGCACGGTGGCGGCTATGTGATGGGCGGCGCCGGCAGCCATGCGAAGCTCGCTGCCCACATCGGGCATGCCGCAGCGGCTCGTGTGTGGCTGCCGGACTATCGGCTCGCACCGGAGCATACCTATCCCGCCGCGCTTAAGGATGCTCTGGCGGTGTACGCCGCATTGATCAGTGCCGGGCAGGACCCGGCACAGCTGACACTGGCGGGAGACTCGGCCGGTGGAGGTCTGGCACTGGCGACGGCGCTGGCGATTCGCGATAGCGGTCTGCCTCTGCCAGCATCACTGGTGCTGCTCTCGCCCTGGGTGGACCTGACTCTTGGCGGTGAGAGCATCGTGACGCGCGCCAAATTCGATCCGATGCTAAGCCGTTCATGGCTTTCCTGGTGTGCCGATAGGTATCGCGGCGACGCGAGAGCCTGCGACGAGGGCCTCTCGCCGCTGTTCGCGAATTTGCACGGACTCCCCCCCTACTGATCCAGGTGGGTTCGGAGGAGATCCTTTTGTCGGATGCGGAGCGCCTAGCTCAGCGGGCGCGGGATGCTGGCGTTCAGGTCAGCCTACACCGCTACGAGGGCCTCTGGCATGTCTTTCAGCTCCATGCCGGCATGCTGTGCGAAGCGGATGCCTCGGTTGCGGAGATTGGGCGATTCGTGAACAGCCACTGCTTATCCAAAACTGCCGTTGCATAGACAGACACTGAAGGCGAGAAAAGTGATGAAGAGCTCAAGAGGCAGTTTCGACTACGACTACATCGTAATAGGGTCCGGCTTCGGCGGCAGCGTTTCAGCCTGCCGCCTGGCCGAGAAGGGGTACTCAGTCGCTGTCATGGAAATGGGGCGGCGCTGGAAGCCGGAGGATCTTCCCAAGAGCAGTTGGGACGCGCGGCGATGGCTATGGCGACCGGGGCTCAAACTGTTCGGCTTCTTCAATATGCGTCTGTTCCGGCACGTCACGATCATCTGCGGCAATGCGGTGGGCGGTGGGTCCATCACCTACGCCAACACCCTGCTGGTGCCCCCCGACAGCATCTGGGACGAGGGTTCCTGGGCTGGGGCAACCGACTGGAAGAGCGAGATGCCGGAGCATTTCGAGCGCGCCAAGAGCATGCTTGGTGTCACCGAAAACAAGCTGTTCGGCCCGGCCGATCACTTGCTGAAGGAGATGAGCGAAGCGGCCGGCGTCGGCCACACCTTCAAGCCTACGCAGGTTGCGACATTCTTTCCTCCTGAAGGCGAAGCCGGCGGGAAGACCTATCCGGACCCCTACTTCGGCGGTGACGGGCCGCCGCGCAGCAGCTGTGTTGGCTGTGGCGGCTGCATGATGGGGTGCAAGCACAACGCGAAGAACACCCTCGACAAGAACTACCTCTATTTCGCAGAGAAGCACGGCGCGCAAGTGTTCGAGGAAACCCGGGTGGTGGACGTGCGGCCACTTCACGGCAGGGCCGACGGTAGCGACGGCTACGAGATCACGACCGAACGCTCCACCGCGTGGTTTAACAAGCAGCGCAGCCGCTTCACCGCGCGCAATGTGGTCATTGCGGGGTCCTCACTGGGCACACAGGAACTGCTGTTTCGCCTCAAACAAGGCGGCTCCTTGCCCAACGTCTCGAATGAGCTGGGCAATGGTGTACGCACCAATGCCGAGTCCATCGTCGGAGTGCGTTTCCCTAGGCAGCAGGTGGACATGACCCCAGGAGTCGCGATCGGCTCTAGCATCTACCTCGACGAGCATACGCACATAGAGGCGACGCGCTACCCATCGGGCTCGGACGCCATGGGTTTGTTGACCACGCTGATGATCGGCGGCAAGGCGGGATGGACGCGGATCTTCACCTGGCTTTGGGCGGCGCTACGCCATCCGCTTGTGTTTCTACGCATGAGCACCCCCTTCGGTTTTGCGCGGCAGACGCTGATCTTCCTGGTGATGCAGACAGTGGATGCATCTCTGCGCATGCGGCTCAAGCGACCCTGGTACTGGCCATTCAGCAAACTGCTGTGCAGCGAAGGCAACCGTATTCCGACCTATATCCCGCAGGCCAACGCCTTTACAGAAAAGATGGCAAAGATGTTCGGAGGAACCCCAATGACAACCCTCACCGAAATCCTTTTCAACGTTCCGTTTTCCGCGCATTGCATGGGCGGCTGTGCCATCGCAACAAGCCCAGAGTGCGGCGTCATTGGCCCGCAGAACCGGGTCTTTAACTACAAAAACCTCTATGTGGTGGACGGCTCCATGCTGGGAGCGAACCTCGGCGTGAACCCCAGCTTAACGATAACCGCGTTGGCCGAGCGCGCGATGTCCTTCATTCCACCGCGCTCACCTATTACTGGAGAAGGTGCATGAACCGCTCAATTCTCACCACAACCGAAGCAGTAGAAACGGCTGACTATAACCCCGCTCCCTCCGAGCGGCTCGGGTCATCTCCCAACTCGTTGATTGAGTGCATGCCAGAGATTTTCTCTCGCGCCCGCGCCGCGCAACGTCTGTGGCAGGCCAAGCCATTCCGCGAACGCCGCCGACACATGCAGCTCATGCGCGACTACATCGTTTCGCACGCAGAGGACCTGGCGCACATCGTCAGCCTGAACAACGGCAAGACGCGCATGGATGCACTAATCACCGAGGTGCTGCCCTGTACGTTGTCCTGCGAGTGGTATGGCAAGAATGCGCAGAAAGTACTGAGGCCGCAGCGCCGCGAGGCAGCCCGGAGCGCTGCATTAACCACAAGGACAGCAACGAGTTCACCACCAAACCACCGGCAAATGCGTCCACACTGAAGAGCAGCGCAAGACGGGTCACGATCCGGCGCGATGGACCGAGCGGTGCACTTGGAGCCCGGGTGTGCACGGAAGGCTCGGGCAGCCGTCGATAGAGGAGCCAGAGGATGATGCCCGTCAACGCGTAGACGATGAACATGGCGCGCAGGGCCGCGAGCAGCGACACGCCGGTATGCAGCGTCAGCCATTGGGGTAGTGCCGCGGACAACGCGCCGACGGCTGCGGAGAATGCCCCGACCAAGCTGTATCGCACGAACAGTGCGGTGCGGACATCGGCAGCCGCCGACTCGGCCAGGCCGGCCTGCTCGAGCGGCAGGAACAGGCTCATATCGCCCGAACTCGGGTTGAGTGCGCCAACGAACGCAACGATCAACAGCGGCCACAGTGACGAGAAGCCGGCAACCCCCAGACCGGAGGCAGCCATCAGACCGGCCGCGAAGGTCAGCATGCGGCGCTGGGGATAACGATTGCCAAGCATGCCGACAGCGATCGTCGCCAGCGCAGGGCTGCTCGCCAGCATCCAGGTCGACACCTTCGTGGACCACCTGCCGATCAACCGGCAGGAGTTGCGCTACGCGCGCCTGGGCGTTCACCTGCCAAGGGCTACCCTGTGCGAATGGAAGCTGGCATCGGCCGAGCTGCTGGCGACGCTGCTGCCGTCCTTGCGCAACCACGTCCTGCAGGCGCCGCGCCTGCATCTGGACGACACCACGCTGCCATTGCTCGAGCGCGGGCGCACAACCACGCGGCAAGCCCACCTGTGGGGCTACCTCGGGGCCGGCCAGCGGCAGGAGAACGGGTTGTGGGTGGATCATCCGCCGGCGGTGCTGTTCGAGTTCGCCGAATCCCGCGCCGGCGCCCATCCCCTGTACTTCCTGCGCGACTATCATGGCTACCTGCAGGCCGATGCCTACAGCGGCCATGATGCGCTCTACCGCACCGGCCGGATCATCGAGGTCGGGTGCTGGGCGCATTGCCGCAGACGCTTCTTCGAGATTGCCAAGGCACAGAAGACGCCGGGGCTGGCCGCGCAGGCGCTGGAGTAGATCGCCCGGCTGTATGCCATCGAGGCCGGCATCAAGGACAAGTCACCGGATCACCAGCTGGCGGTGCGCCAGGCCGAGGCCGTGCCGCTGCTGGCGCAGTTCCATCAGTGGCTGCAGGGCAATGCCCATGGCCTGCTGGCCAGGCAGCCGCTGGCGCAGGCCTTCGGCTATGCGCTGCGACACTGGCAGGCGCTGGCGCGCTACACAGAGAGCGGCATCCTGGATGCCTGACAACAACCGGCTGGAGCGCGCGATCCGCCCGATTGCCCTCGGAAGGGCGAGCTGGCTGTTCGCGGGCTCACCGCGCGGCGGGCGCGCCGCGGCCACCATGTATTCGCTGCTCGGCACCTGCCGCCTGAACGGCATCGAGCCCTATGCCTGGCTCAAGGACACGCTGCAGCGACTGCCCGCTCACCCTGTGTCAGCCAGGTTCACGAACTGCTGCCGCTGGCGCGCTAGCCGGTACACTGCGCGTCATGGACATCCTTGACGCTCTGCGCCTGGCCCCGAGTGCCGACCTGTACCGCCTGTATCTGACCATCGGGCGGATGATCAACGATCCCAAGCGTATCCTGGAGTGCCGTCGGCATCTGCATATCGGCGACCGTCGACTACGTTGCCGACGACCTTACCCAGCCGCTGCGCCAAGTACGCATCCTCGAGTTGCGTCAGACCCAGGCTGTGGTCCAGGACATCACCAGCGGCCGACACTGGATCCTGCCCTACGCAGCCGTGCTCGCCGATCCCTCCCCCCGGCGCCACAACCTGCGCACACCCCGCCGCCGACTTGAGCACAGCGGGCGGACTTCCTGGTCGGCGACACAGTCGCCTTCACCGATCAGCACCTGCGCGAGCGCATCGGCATCATCGTACGGCTGAACCAGAAGACCGCCTCCATTCAATGTGACCCGAACGAAGGTCACTGGCGCGTCTCCTTCGCGCTCCTGCGCAAGGTCGTCGACCTGTAACCACCCATCTCTCCAAACGGCCGCTTCCAGCTCACTCCACATGGATTCCGCTGACGGTTACTTCTTAAGCGGCAGCCACCGGCGGTTGTCGTGAATTTCGTCCCTCCCAGCGATCTAATCGATCTTGTGCTTCCGAATGATCCCTTCTTACGAAGTGTTGGCGCTTTTGCTTCGTTCTACGACCGGTGCGACAGGCCACACGCCCACTTCAGGCGAAGCACTTCCTTGATCTTGCGCATGGTCATCCGGTTGGCCGGCATCAGCTTGCTTCCTTGCAAAAAGGAAACAGCGTATCGCCGGCGATTTAGCCCATGCGCAGTACCACCCCCATCCCTTGCCCGGTGCCATTTCGGCGCATGATCACCCGTTTCGGCTGCTTGATCACCTATTTCAGCAACGTGATCACTCGTTTCGGGACCGTGATCAGCCATTTCGGCGTCACCGCCAAAGTGATCACGTTCAGCCGAAACCGGCGATCACCTTCCGGCCGAAACAGGTGATCACGTTGCGCCGAAATCGCTGATCACGTGCCCCGAAATACGCATCCCGTGTATTTTGCCTCGGCCATGACTCATCTCCAGTGGTGGTGGTGGGTGTGGGTCGCGTCGCGAGCATGTCAGTCTGAGCGCCGCCACCAGCTTTGTCCAGCCCGCGCCCGTCCCGGCGCGCCGGCTAACGCAAGGTGCCAGGTTCCGTACCGTAGCCGCGAAATTCCGGGAATCCCGGGAAGGCCTCTTCCAGCGTCTGCACGGCGCCCGTCATGCTGCCATCGTAGCCGGGCAGCGCATCCACCATCTGGCGGAAGCTGCCGCTCTTGAGCGCGGCCACCGCGCCCGCCAGCGCCGGGCTTTGCAGCATCTTCTGCTCGATCGCGAAGAAATAGCGCTCCTGCAGCACCGGAATGAACTCCAGCCCGAAGCGCCGGGCCGCGGTCTCCACCCCGAAACCCGCGTCCGCCATGCCGCTGCCGATATAGGCGGCGACCGCGGCATGGGTGAACTCCCCGTTGCTGTAACCCTCGATGCGGTTGCTGTCGATGCCGCGCGCGCGCAGGATCAGGTCCAGCAGCAGGCGCGTGCCCGAGCCGGTCTGGCGATTAACGAAGCGCACGTCTGGCCGCGCAAGGTCCTGCAGCGAGTGGATGCCGCGCGGATTGCCGGGGCTGACGAACAGGCCCTGCGAGCGCACCGCCAGGTGGATCAGGCAATGTGTCTGCGGGCGGATCCAGGCGGTGAAGCGCGCCAGCGTCTCGCGCTCGAATTCGCCGATCGGCACATGGAAGCCGGCAATGTCACAGCCGCCCTCGGCCAGCGCCGCCACCGCTTCCAGGCTGCCGCAGTACTTCAGGTCGTGGCGCACCTTGTGCTCGTCGAGGAAGTCGCGCAGGGCCGCCACCGCGAAGCCGTGGCTGGCGTGCAGGCGCACCGGCGCCGCACCCTGGTCCACCAGCTTCTTCAACTCGACTTCCAGCTCCGAGGCCAGGCTGTCCAGCGTCGGCGAGAGCCGCGCGGCGATCCGCTTGCTGGCCCATACCAGTTGCTGCGCCAGCGGCGTGAGCGTGCTGCCGCGCCCGCGCGTCTTGGCGATCAGGGCGCCGTCGAATAGCGACTCGGCATCGCGCAGGATGCCCCAGGCATAGCGGTAGGACAGCCCGGTCAGCTCCGCGGCCTGGCTGATGCCGCCCGCGCTTTCGATATGGCCGAGCAAGGTCACCAGGCGCGAGACATCGAGCGCCTCCTGGTCCGCGCGCGCATCATCGCGCACTTGCAGATGTGGGTGGATTGAGATACGAATCATATGAAAAAAATAGCATATTGATTGGTGCTATCGCCTTATCTATATTCCCTTCCAAGGGCGATATCCTGCTGACAAGACGTCGCCATGATATGAAAAAAATAGCATATAAAGGCCAGCAGTGCGCCGGAATTGCAGGCACGCGGCACCGCTTGCGCACCGCACGCTTCGCCGCCGCGGCCCTTGCTTTCCTTGCGCCGGCACCCGCGACGGGCGCCGGCAGATCTGGCCAATACAGGAGACACCATGCCTAGCCAAGCCGCTGACAGCGCGCGCGAGCAGGTTGCGCGCATCGTGGCGTCGCGCCGGAACATGCCCGGCGCGCTGCTGCCCATCCTGCACGAGATCCAGGACACGGTGGGCTTCGTGCCGCCGGAAGCGGTGCCCGACATCGCCCGCGCCCTCAATCTCTCGCGTGCCGAAGTGCACGGGGTGATCACCTACTACCACCACTTCCGCGACAGCAAGCCGGGGCGCCGCGTGGTGCAGGTGTGCCGTGCCGAGGCTTGCCAGGCGGTTGGCGCCGAGGCGCTGGCCGAGCATGCCAAGCGCACGCTGGCCTGTGGTTTCCACCACACCACCGACGACCAGGCCTTCACGCTGGAGCCGGTCTATTGCCTGGGCCAGTGCGCCTGCGGGCCGGCCGTGATGATCGGCGAGCAGGTGCACGGGCGGGTGAGCCCGCAGCGCTTCGATGCCCTGATCGCCGTGCAGCGCCAGGAGCAGGCAAGGGAAGCCGCAAGCGATCGGCCCGGGCTGCCGGGGAACCTGCCAGGAGAAGCATCATGACCATCACCGTTTATGTTCCGCGCGATTCCAGCGCGCTGGCGCTGGGCGCCGACGAGGTGGCGCGCGCCATCGCGCATGAGGCCCAGGCCCGCGGCGAAGCGCTGCGCCTGGTGCGCAACGGCTCGCGCGGCATGTTCTGGCTCGAACCGCTGGTGGAAGTGCAGACCGATGCCGGGCGCGTGGCCTACGGCCCGGTCGCGGCCGAAGACGTGGCGGGCCTGTTCGACGCGGGCTTCCTGCAAGGCGGCGCGCATGCGCTGGCCCTGGGCCCGACCGAGGAGATCCCCTTCCTCAAGCGGCAGGAACGCCTGACCTTCGCACGCGTGGGCATCACCGATCCGCTCTCGCTGGAAGACTTCATCGCCCACGAAGGCTATGCGGGCCTGACGCGTGCGCTGGCCATGCGCCCCGAGGAGATCGTGCAGCAGGTCACGGACTCCGGCCTGCGCGGCCGAGGCGGCGCGGCGTTTCCCACCGGTATCAAGTGGAAGACCGTGCTGGGCGCGCAGTCGCCGGTGAAGTACATCGTGTGCAACGCCGACGAGGGCGACTCCGGCACCTTTTCCGACCGCATGGTGATGGAGGACGATCCTTTCGTGCTGATCGAAGGCATGACCATCGCCGGGCTCGCGGTGGGGGCAGAGCAGGGCTATATCTACACCCGTTCCGAGTACCCGCATGCGGTGGCCGTGATGGAAGCCGCCATCGGCATCGCGCAGGCGGCCGGCTGGCTGGGCGACGACATCCGCGGCAGCGGCCGGCGCTTCCACCTGGAAGTGCGCAAGGGCGCGGGCGCCTACGTGTGCGGCGAGGAAACCGCGCTGCTCGAAAGCCTGGAGGGCAAGCGCGGCGTGGTGCGCGCCAAGCCGCCGCTGCCCGCGCTCGAGGGCCTGTTCGGCAAGCCCACCGTCATCAACAACGTGATCTCGCTGGCCACGGTGCCGGTGATCCTGGCGCGCGGCGCCGAGCACTATCGCAACTTCGGCATGGGCCGCTCGCGCGGCACGCTGCCCTTCCAACTCGCCGGCAATATCCGCCAGGGCGGCCTGGTGGAAAAGGCCTTTGGCGTGACCTTGCGCGAGCTGCTGGAAGATTACGGCCAGGGCACCCGCAGCGGCCGTCCCATCCGTGCGGTGCAGGTGGGCGGGCCGCTGGGCGCCTACCTGCCCGAGTCCCGCTTCGACACGCCGCTGGACTACGAGGCCTTTGCCGCCTTCGGGGCGGTGGTGGGCCACGGCGGCATCGTGGTGTTCGACGACACCGTGGACATGGCAAAGCAGGCGCGCTACGCGATGGAGTTCTGCGCGCTCGAGTCCTGCGGCAAGTGCACGCCCTGCCGGATCGGCTCCACGCGCGGCGTGGAGGTGATCGACAAGATCATCGCCGGCAACCAGCCCGCCAAGCACGTGAAGCTGGTGCGCGATCTGTGCGACACCATGCTCAATGGCTCGCTATGCGCCATGGGCGGCATGACGCCGTACCCGGTGCTGTCCGCGCTGGACGAATTCCCCGAAGACTTCGGCATGGCCCAGCCCGTCAAGGCTGCCTGAGGGGCAACCTTGACGTAAGGCCGGCAACGCGCGATCGCGTGCCGGTACCGCAGATCATGAATCGCGCCGCCCGAGCGCTGCAATGGGAGCTTCCCTTGAACACCCTGAACGAAATCGACTACGGCACGCCGCCAAGCGCATCGGAACAACTGGTCAAGCTGGAGATCGACGGCGTCGACGTGACCGTGCCGGCCGGCACCTCGGTGATGCGCGCGGCGGTGGAAGCCGGCGTCAACGTGCCCAAGCTGTGCGCCACCGACAGCCTCAAGTCCTTCGGCTCCTGCCGCCTGTGCCTGGTGGAGATCGAAGGCCGGCGTGGCTACCCGGCCTCGTGCACCACACCGGTGGAAGCCGGCATGAAGGTGAAGACGCAGACCGGCAAGCTGGCCGATATCCGCCGCGGCGTGATGGAGCTGTACATCTCCGACCACCCGCTGGATTGCCTGACCTGCCCCACCAACGGCAACTGCGAGCTGCAGGACATGGCCGGCGTGGTGGGCCTGCGCGAGGTGCGCTACGGCTACGACGGCGCGAGCCATACCGCGCTGGCCAAGGACGAGTCCAATCCCTACTTCACCTACGACCCGTCCAAGTGCATCGTCTGCAACCGCTGCGTGCGCGCCTGCGAGGAAACCCAGGGCACCTTCGCGCTCACCATCAGCGGGCGCGGCTTCGATTCGCGCGTCTCGGCCGGCACCAGCCAGAGCTTCATGGAATCGGACTGCGTGTCCTGCGGCGCCTGCGTGCAGGCCTGCCCGACCGCGACCCTGACTGAGACCTCGGTGATCCGCATGGGCCAGGCCGAGCACAGCACCGTCACCACCTGCGCGTACTGCGGCGTGGGCTGTTCCTTCAAGGCGGAAATGAAGGGCAACGAAGTGGTGCGCATGGTGCCGTACAAGGACGGCCAGGCCAATGAAGGCCACGCCTGCGTCAAGGGCCGCTTCGCCTGGGGCTATGCCACCCACAAGGACCGCATCCTCAAGCCCATGGTGCGCGCCAAAATCACCGATCCCTGGCGTGAGGTCAGCTGGGAAGAGGCCATCGCCTACGCCGCCTCCGAGTTCAAGCGCATCCAGGCCAAGCACGGCCGCGAATCCATCGGCGGCATCGTTTCCTCCCGCTGCACCAACGAGGAAGGCTACCTGGTGCAGAAGCTGGTGCGCGCCGCCTTCGGCAACAACAACGTCGATACCTGCGCGCGCGTCTGCCACTCTCCCACCGGCTACGGCCTCAAGCAGACCCTGGGCGAATCGGCCGGCACCCAGACCTTCCGCTCAGTGGAGAAGGCCGATGTGATCATGGTGATGGGCGCCAACCCCACCGACGGCCACCCGGTGTTCGCCTCGCGCATGAAGAAGCGCCTGCGCGCCGGCGCCAGGCTGATCGTGATCGATCCGCGCCGCATCGACCTGGTCGAGTCGCCGCATATCCGCGCCGACTATCACCTGCAACTGCGCCCGGGCACCAATGTGGCGGTCGTGACCTCCATGGCCCACGTCATCGCGACCGAGGGCCTGCTCGACAAAGCCTTCATCGCCGAGCGCTGCGAGGATCGCGCCTTCCAGCAATGGCGCGACTTCGTCTCCCAGCCGGAGAACTCGCCCGAGGCCATGGCCGAGGTCACCGGCATTCCCGCCGAGCATCTGCGCGGCGCCGCCCGCCTGTATGCCACCGGCGGCAATGCGGCCATCTACTACGGCCTGGGCGTGACCGAGCATGCCCAGGGCTCCACCACCGTGATGGGCATCGCCAACCTCGCCATGGCCACCGGCAACGTCGGGCGCGAAGGCGTGGGCGTGAATCCCCTGCGCGGACAGAACAATGTGCAGGGCTCCTGCGACATGGGTTCCTTCCCGCATGAGCTGCCGGGCTACCGCCACGTGTCGGACTCCACCACGCGCGGCCTGTTCGAGTCCGCCTGGAATGTGGAGATCAGCCCCGAGCCCGGCCTGCGCATCCCGAACATGTTCGAGGCCGCGCTGGCGGGCAGCTTCAAGGGCCTGTACTGCCAGGGCGAGGACATCGTGCAGTCCGACCCGAACACCCAGCACGTGGCGGAGGCGCTGTCCTCGATGGAATGCATCGTGGTGCAGGACATCTTCCTCAACGAGACCGCCAAGTACGCCCACGTCTTCCTGCCGGGTTCCTCCTTCCTGGAGAAGGACGGTACCTTCACCAACGCCGAGCGCCGCATCTCGCGCGTGCGCAAGGTCATGCCGCCCAAGGCGCGCTACGCCGACTGGGAAGCCACCCAGCTGCTGGCCAACGCCCTGGGCTACCCCATGCAGTACAGCCACCCGTCCGAGATCATGGACGAGATCGCGCGGCTCACGCCCACCTTCAGCGGCGTCAGTTACCGCCGCCTGGACGAGCTGGGCAGCATCCAGTGGCCCTGCAACGCGCTGGCGCCCGAGGGCACGCCCACCATGCACATCGACGAATTCGTGCGCGGCAAGGGCAAGTTCATCATCACCAAGTACGTGCCCACCAGCGAGCGCGTGAACCGCGCCTTCCCGCTGATTCTGACCACCGGGCGCATCCTGTCGCAGTACAACGTGGGCGCGCAGACGCGGCGCACCGACAATGTCTACTGGCACGACGAGGACCGCCTGGAGATCCATCCACATGACGCCGAGGAGCGCGGCATCAAGGATGGCGACTGGGTCGGCGTGCAGAGCCGCGCGGGCGAGACCGTGCTGCGCGCCAATGTCAGCGAGCGCATGCAGCCGGGCGTGGTCTACACCACCTTCCACTTCCCGGAGTCCGGCGCCAACGTCATCACCACCGACAATTCCGACTGGGCCACCAACTGCCCGGAATACAAGGTGACGGCGGTGCAGGTGATGCCGGTGGCCCAGCCTTCGGCCTGGCAGCGCCAGTACCAGGACTTCAACGCGCAGCAGCTCCAACTGCTGCAGGCCGCCAGCGCGGACCCGGCCACGGAGGGCTGAGCCATGGACGCTTGCACCAAGCGGATGGACGGCACGGCCGAGCCACCTACCCACAGTACCTTTGCCGTCGGCCAGTGGCGGCAGGGCGAAGTCGCGCTGCGCGAGGACGAGATCGCCGAGGAAGTACCGGTGGCGCTGGAGTACAACGGCATCTCCCACGCGGTGATGCTGGCCTCGCCGGCCGACCTGGAAGACTTCGCCGTGGGCTTCAGCCTGAGCGAAGGGCTGGTGGCCGGCGTGCGCGACATCTATGAGATCGACACCGAGGCCCGCTGCGAGGGCATCGCCGTGCGCCTGCGCATCGCCGCCGAGGCCTTTGCGCATCTCAAGGCGCGGCGCCGCACGCTGGCCGGCCGCACCGGCTGCGGCCTGTGCGGCACCGAATCGCTGGAGCAGGTCATGCGCACGCCGGCGCCGGTCGACAGCGACGCCCGCTTTTCCGCCGCCGCCATCCAGGCCGCCTTCGCCCAGCTCGAGCTGCGCCAGCGGTTGCTGCAGCACACCGGCGCCACCCATGCCGCCGCCTGGCTGCGTGCCGACGGGCAGGTCCCCCTGGTGCGCGAGGACGTGGGCCGGCACAATGCACTGGACAAGCTGGTCGGCGCGCTCGCGCGCAGCGGCGAGGACCGCTCGCGCGGCGCCGTGCTGGTGACCAGCCGCGCCAGCTACGAGATGGTGCTCAAGACCGCCAGCGCCGGCATCGGCCTGCTGGCCGCAGTGTCCGGCCCCACCGCTCTGGCCGTGCGCCTGGCCGAACAGGCCGGCGTCACCCTGGCCGGCTTCGTGCGTGCCGGCCGCTACAGCCTCTACACCCATCCACAGCGTCTGCAGGACGCATCGAGCCAGTCATGAAGATCGACAACCTCGTCAAGATGGCGAACCAGATCGGCGGCTTCTTCGAAGCCATGCCGGACCGCGACGAAGCCATCGCGGACATCGCCAGCCATATCAAGCGCTTCTGGGAGCCGCGCATGCGGCGCAGCCTGCTGGAGCATGTCGACGGCAGCGCCGGCGACGGCCTGGATGACATCGTGCAGCAGGCGGTGGCGCGGCACCGGGACTTGTTGCAGGTGGCAGATTGAGGTGGTGCCTCTGATCGCCTGACGATGTTGCTGCCTGCGGGGCTTGGTTTGTTTGTGTGGTGCTGGTCCGCGTGGCAAAAGCAGGTTTCGCATCCCCTTCGGGGCTTGTTTTTGCGATGTTGGTCCGCAAGGCAAAGGCCTGTTTCGCCTCGCCCTGCGGGGGCGGCGACCTCTGCACATTGGAGTGGCCGCGCAATGGACAGATGCCAGCGCCAAGTTTAGGGGTATTCGTACTTCCCGTGCGAAATCTGGTGGTGAGCGCTCGCGAAGCCTTGCCCTGAGCGGCTTTCATGAGTGCCGTCGACTAGGCTTGCGAGCAGAACAACAATCACTTAAAAATCAACGTCTTGCAAAGACAAGGCACCAGATTTCGCACGGAGAGTACGAATACCCCATCAAGGGGGGCCGCCTGGCGGCAGCGTGCCACCCGGCGCGCGTCTGCTACCTGCTGCTGTCCGACGCCCCAGGCGACGATCCCGACATCGCGTCCGGCCCAACAGTCCCCGATCCCACGACGCGTGCCGACGCGCTCGACATCGTCCAACGCTATCGCATCGACGTCCCGCCGCACCTGCTCGAGGCACTGGCCTCGGAAGCGGCCGAGATGATAAAGCCTGGCGACCTGCGACTGCCACGCATCAAGACCTCGCTCATTGCCGCACCGCGGATGCTGGCGGCCGCCCGCGTCGCCAGGGACGCCGGCCTGCCGGCGTACATGCTCGGCGACGCCATCGAAGGCGAGGCGCGCGACGTCGGCAAGGTGATGGGCGGCATCGCGCACGAAGTAGCCAGCCACGACCAGCCGTTCCCGGCGCCTTGCGTCCTGCTGTTCCGCGGGGAGACGACGGTCACGGTGCAGGCCAAGGGCCGGGGCGGGCTCAATGTCGAGTACCTGCTGTCGCTGGCGCTCACGCTGCGCGGCAGGGCGGGCGTCTATGCCATCCGCCGGCGACACCGACGGTGTGGATGGGCAGGAAGAGATCGTCGCCCCCGACACGCTGCAGCGCGCCTGGCGGCTCGGCATCCGTCCGCAGGACGCGCTGGCGGCCAACGACGGCCACGGCGTCTTCGAGGCGTTGGACGACGCCGTCATCACCGGCCCGACGCTGACCAATGTGAACGATTTCCGCGCGACTCTCGTCGCGCGCTGACCTGGAGTAACTGCATGAGACGCCTTCGCAACGCCAAGATCGTGGCCACGCTCGGTCCGGCGAGTAGCGCCCTCGACGTCATCGACGCGCTGTTCGAAGCCGGCGCCGATGTCTTCCGGCTCAACTTCAGTCATGGCACCCACGACGACCACAGGCAACGGCTCGAAGCAATCCGCGCCGTGGAGCGTGAACGAGACCGCCCTATCGGTGTGCTGCTCGATCTGCAGGGGCCGAAGCTGCGCATCGGCACCTTCGCCGACGGCCCGGTACAACTGGCCGGAGGGGCCGGCTTCCGGCTGGACCTGAACAGCGCGGCCCCCGGCTCGGCCAGCCGGGTCTGCCTTCCACACCCGGAGATCAGCGAGGAGGATGCGCGGCACCAGGCGACGCAGGAGCGGCACCGGATTGAGTGGGCCAGAACAAGTGACGCACGCCTGCGCTGGCTCGCCCCGTGCGCGTGTACCCACAGTGCTCGCCTATTCCGACACTTTTTCTCCTGAACAGCTTTCCGTCGTTGGCCAAGCTGCCAACTTTTTCCTGCACAGTTTTGCTTCGCAGGACGCCAAGCTCTGGCGTGTCTGGGAGTAATTCAGTGCAGGAATTCCCAGACACCGCAGCGACAAGGCATTCTTGTGGTTCAATTTCTGAACAGAATTGTGCTGAATCACTCCAGCTGAATTTCCCCGTCAAACTGAATCCTCAGCTTCAAGCCAGGCATTTCTAGCGTCATCGCTACAGGCAAATGCTCATTGCCGGTGAGGCTGCCAGCGGCCATGGCCAGCGAGACCGCCTCCTCGATTTCGTGCTGGGACTTCACACCGACGGTCTTGAGAAACTTGCGGATACTGAGGTTAAAGGTTTCGTCATTCATTGCGCTCTCCTGGGTTGCCCCACATTGGAAAGACTAGACGATCCGCAAACTCCGTGCTGCTCCGTAGCGATCCAGCGTGGCTTGGGACGCGGCTGGGGCTGCGTCCTCGAATGACCTGTTAGGCATGCACCTGTAGTCGTTGTCAACTTGGCGAACAGGGAACGAGCTGTCGGCAGCAGGCGCCGACGTTCAGAAAGCCGTCGACGGATTTTGGGTGACTTCGGTGAACTCGTGCCACGCAGCGAACCGAGCTGCAAGATGTTTGCGGTAGAGACAGGCGCGCAGCAGATATCATTTCAGAGCGAAGTGCTGGCGGATCGGTCCGAAGCTCGAGAGGAACTGCCGGGTGCGCTCCTGATCGCGAAACCCGCGCATGCGGCGCTCACGATCTCGGGTGGGCCGGAGGCTGTTCTCCGCACGGTTGTTGACGCGGGCGGCAGCCTTGACGAATACGTGCTTCACGTTGGTCAGAGCCGGTATGTCGGCCCTCGCGGCCGGGTAGCTGCGTAATTGATCGGTGACGATCTTTCGCGGCATGGGATAGGAACGAAGCACTCGTAAGAAGAAGCGCTTGGCTGCAGCCTTGTCGCGCCGCTTCTGCAGCAGGATGCCGAGTTCGGCGCCATGCTCATCGACCGCCCGCCATAGCAGATACGGCTCGCCGCTCAGCGTCACGAACACCTCATCGAGGAGCCAGGTGGAGCCCGGTTCGCGGCGTGCCGCTTTGACACGATGGGCAAAGCCCGCGCCAAACTTGTCGCACCAGCGTCGAATCGTCTCATAGCTGACAACAATCCCATGTTCGAGCGGATAGCCGCTCCTCGGCCGAGTCGACATCGGACTCACCGGCCACAAATGACTGGAATGGCCGGAGGCCGTGTGGAAACGTGGTGAACTGATGCAGCCAAGATGGTTACGACGCTCTCTTGCTGGTCACCGATATCAGTTTCTGCACAAACCAGGCTGCTTTTGAAGGGTAATAAGGCCCTTTCAGGCCACTACTGCCTCCATCAACCCTGCAAACCCGATGATCTTCATGACTCGCTTCATGTTGTAGGCGAGTACATGCAAGCTCATCTCGGTGCTGACGCGTTCCAAGGTTCGCGTCAGGAAATGGATAGCCCCCATCCAGTCTTTCAGAGTGCCAAACGGGTGCTCCACCGTTTGCCGCCGTAGCTTCATCATGCCTGGTTGGGTGTCCAGACGCTTCTGCATCTCCTCCAAAGTGGCTTCGTGCTCCGTACGGCTGATCCGTCGATATTGGTTGGGCGTGCACTTCTCTTTGATGGGGCAGCGTGGGCAATCCGAACTCCAGTAGCGGTTGATCAACTGCCCGGATTCGACCCGGGCAAAGCGCCATATCAGTCGACTACCTGCCGGGCAGACGTATTCACCAGCTACTGGATCAAATACAAAGCCTTCTTTGTCGAAACGACCTTCAGCTTTTGCAGCAGAGGTCATCGGCTTCGAAACCAACGGCACAATACCGGCTTCAGCGCAGGCCCAGATTTCCTCCCCATTGAAGTAGCCCCGGTCTGCAATGACTTGAAGATCGCTGGCGTGCATCGCTTCTTTGGCTTGTTTCGCCATCTTTGCCAATTGGCGACGATCACTGCCATTGTTGGTGACTTCATGGGCAACAATGAGGTGATGCTGGGTATCGACCGCTGTTTGAACGTTGTAGCCGACCAGCCCGCGACTGGTGCTGGTTGCCATGGCTCTGGCATCCGGATCTGTCAGCGAAATTTGCCCTGCGGGCTCTTTTTCCAGTTGCACCTGGATGTGCTTGAGCTTTTCGAGCCGGGCCTTCAGCGTGGCCATTTTCTGCTTTAGCCGTGCGGTTCTTGCTTCTGCGATCTCAGAAGGTTGGCGGTCTGCCGTTTCCATCGCGGAGAGATAGCGTCCGATGCAGTGATCGATTTCCTGCATGCGCTTCTCCAGCTTGCCACGCGTAAAGTTACGGTCATGGGCATTGACCGCCTTGAACTTGCTGCCATCAATGGCAACGACAGCTTGCTCGAACAGATTCAATTCCCGACACAGCACGACAAACTGACGGCATACATTGCGTATGCACGGACCGTTGTCGCGCCGAAAGTCGGCAATCGTCTTGAAGTCGGGAGAGAGGCGCCCGAGCAGCCACATCAGCTCGATGTTGCGCTGCGTTTCTCGTTCGAGGCGGCGGCTTGATTGGATGCGGCTGAGGTAGCCGTAGATGTATAGCTTGAGCAGAACAGCCGGGTGGTAAGCAGGACGGCCCGTTGCTTCAGGATCAACCCCAGTGAAGCCAAGCCCGTGAAGATCGAGCTGATCAACAAAGGCGTCAACAATTCGAACCGGGTTGTCTTCGCCGACATAGTCATCAAGCAGCGCAGGCAGAAGTACGACCTGTGCTCTGTTATCCCCTTGAACAAACCGTGTCATTGATCAGTCCTCGGCTAGGCACCCGGGAAACATACCCTTGGGGACGTTTTCACACAACCTAGCCGAGGAGCGGGCATCCAGTCCCAATCTCCTGAATGTCCGCGAAAGCGGCAGATTCTGTTGAAAAACTCGGCATCGACGGTCGCCGGCAACTATCCTTGCGATCATCGCTTTGATCTTGGCGATCTGCGCCAGCATCTCACTCCTTACTACAGCCACACCGGACGTACTCGGTCGATCCCGAGTTGATGGTTCGCATGCTCATCGTCGGCTACTGCTTTGGCATTCGATCCGAGCGCCGCCTCTGCGAAGAGATTCATCCAAACCTGGCTTATCGCTGGTTCTGCCGGCTCGGTCTAGAAGACCTCATTCCCGATCATTCGACATTCTCCAAGAATCGCCACGGCCGCTTCCGAGAAAGCGGTGCGCTGCGTCACGTGTTCGAGACAGTCCTTCGCCGCTGTATGACGGAGGGGCTAGTTCAAGGCGAAGGCTTTGCTGTCGATGCGAGCATCATCAAGGCTGACGCCAATCGCTCCCTAGGCGTGGCGGGGACGGAGACCATCGATTGGAACCAGGGGGACGGTCCTAGCCGCGCCGTCCGCGAATACCTTGCTGCGCTGGATGAGGTCAATCAAACAAAGGACGACGCATTGTCCGAAGCAGAGCCTACGACCCCGCCGAAGAGCATCTCGTTGACTGATCCGGCCCGCGCTGGACCGCGGCACCCGGTGGCCCAGCCTTCTTTGCTTACTCGACGAACTACCTGATCGACCTGCACGCGGGAATCCTCTTGGACGTCGAGGCCACGCCCGCGCATCGAACCGCAGAGGTGGAGTCAACGAAGACGATGATCAACAGAGTCGAAGAACGCTTTGCTCTTAAACCTCAGCGCCTTGCCGGCGATACTGCCTACCGGCCGGAAGCCAACTCGGCCGACAGCATCACCGCGTCGGCACCGTCGTAGACGGCTGTCGCCACGTCTGACGCTTCCGCGCGGGTGGGCACGGGGGCGGTGATCATCGATTCGAGCATTTGCGTGGCAACGATGACCGGCTTGCCGGCCTTTCGGCACGCCCGGACGATCTGCTTCTGCAGCGACGGCACCTGCTCGGTGGGCATCTCCACGCCCAGGTCGCCGCGCGCGACCATGATGGCGTCGGCCTCGGCGACGATGACGTCCAGGCTCTGGATGGCGGCAGGCTTCTCCAGCTTGGCCACGATGCCGGCGCGGCCGCTGACAATCTCCTTGATCTCCCGGATGTCTTCCGGCCGCTGCACGAAGGACAGCGCGATCCAGTCCACGCCCAGCGTCAGTCCGAAGTCGAGGTCGCGCCGGTCCTTCTCGGTCATGGTCGACAGCGGCAGCACCGCGCCCGGTACGTTCACCCCCTTCCGGTCCGAGAGCGGACCGCCGTTGACGACCGTCGTCCAGCAGCAGCGCGCCGCTTGCTCGCATCGTAATCGAGCCTGCGCGGGCGCAAACCTACCCTACGCCGCCCGATAGATCGCCAGCAGGCCGTCGACTTCGAGCGACGCGCCGCCGATCAGCCCGCCGTCGATATCGGCCATCGCGAACAGCTCGGCGGCGTTGTCCGGCTTGACGCTGCCGCCGTACAGCAACGGCAACTGCTCGGCGGCAACCGGGTCGACCTGGGCGAACTCGGCACGGATGAACGCGTGCGCTGCTTGCGCCATTTCCGGCGTGGCGGCGAGGCCGGTGCCGATCGCCCACACCGGCTCGTACGCGATCACCGCGGCGCGCCAGCCCGGCGTCGCGAGCAAGGCGGCCAGCTGACGCGCGAGCACCGCTTCGGTCTCGCCGGCTTGGCGCTCGGCGCCTGTTTCTCCGACGCAGACGATAGCCGTGATGCCGGCGTCGGCGCAGGCCTGCGCCTTGGCCGCGACCAGCGCATCGCTTTCGCCGTGGTATTGGCGCCGTTCCGAATGGCCGACGATGGCAAAGCGACAGCCGAGCTCGGCCAGCATCGGCGCCGACCATTCGCCGGTGCGCGCGCCGCTTGGCAGCGCCGACACGTCCTGCGCGCCGTAGCCAAGGCCGCTGCCCTGAGCGAGCGCGGCGACTTCGCCGAGGTACGGCGCCGGCGGGCATAGCGCGAGGCCGGCTTCGGGACGCAGCGCGGCGGCGAGCCGCGGCACGCTGGCGCGGCACAGCGCGAGGCTGCCGTGCATCTTCCAGTTGCCGACGATCAGCTTGCGTCTCATGGCGCGACCTTTTCCTGCCTGGCGCGCCCCTGGCTCGCCACCGCGGCCATCGCCTGTTCGACCGCCTCAGCATCCCCTAAATAGTAGTGGCGCAGCGGCTTGAGGTTTTCATCGAGCTCGTACACCAGCGGCACGCCGTTCGGGATGTTGAGGTTGACGATGTCGGCGTCCGACACGCCGTCGAGGTGCTTGATCAGCGCGCGCAGGCTGTTGCCGTGCGCCGCGATGATCACGCGCCGGCCAGAGAGAATCTTCGGCGCGATGCTGCCGTGCCAGTACGGCAGGAAGCGTTCGACCGTGTCCTTCAGGCATTCGGCGCGCGGCACGCTGGCGGCGTCGAGCTCGGCGTAGCGCGGGTCGGCCAGGATCGCGAGCGCTGCATCGTCGCTGAGCAAGGGCGGCGACTCGTCGTACGAGCGGCGCAAGGCGAGCACCTGCGCGTCGCCGTACTTGGCGGCGGTCTCGGCCTTGTCGAGCCCCTGCAGCGCGCCGTAGTGGCGCTCGTTGAGGCGCCAGCTGCGCTCGACCGGCAGCCACAGCCGGTCCATTTCCTCGAACGCGACCCACAGCGTGCGGATCGCGCGGTTGAGTACCGAGGTGTAGGCGAGGTCGAACTCGAAGCCGGCGTCTTTGAGCAGGCGGCCGGCCTGGCGCGCCTCGGCGACGCCCTGTTCGGTCAGGTCGACGTCGTTCCAGCCGGTGAAGCGGTTTTCGCGGTTCCACACCGATTCGCCGTGGCGAAGGAGGACGAGTTTGTACATGGGTTGTACTCCTGTTCGCATTGTTTCCGGCGGTGCCGGAGACTTTGGTTGATGCTGGCCCCCGTGTCTCACCGGGCTGCAGCGTTGGCGGGCAGGCCATGAACGCGGCGATAGCGCGCCAGTTCGGCGATCAGTTCGTCAGTGGCCGGCACCAGCCGGGTCTTGTCGCCTTTCCCGGTCACCACCAGCCACCAGCGCTCAATGCCCTGAGCGCCACGCCGGCAGAAGAAAGCCCCCATGGGCGTCGCCGTGACCTCCGCCGCGCGCAGGCCGCATAGATAGAGCACCGTGCACAGCCAGCGGCAGCGTGCCGCGTGCAGGCGCTCGCGCTCGGTGGTAGTCGGCATGGCCTCGATGGCCTCCTTGACTGCCTCCTCCGTTTCGCCGGCATCCAGCCAGCGGCCAGCCTCGTTGTACGACAGCGTGACGGTGACGGGCACCGGCCGCACACCGGCTTCGGTGCCGTCATCGTCGGGCATGCGCCAGTGCACAAACCAGCAAGGAGTGGTCGAGGTGAGGTTGAGGTAATAGCCCTCGCCCTGGTCGCGGAACAGCACCACCTCGAATCCGGGATACAGCCAGCGCGCACCGTGCTCGTCCTGCTCCAGGCATATCGGCGCGGTGCCGAATTCGCCGAGGTCGGGCAGCACCGCGTCCAGTTCCCACTTCCACGGCTGCCAGCGGCTGGCCAGCGCGACCTTGCGCATGACCACCGCCATGATGACGGCGGGACGGGCCTGCGGCACCAATACGGCTGGCGTTTCCATGATGGTCAGGTGTTCTGCACCACGATGCTGGGGAACTTGCTGGTCATGTCGCGCGCCTTGTCGGCCACCTTGATGGCCACCTTGCGCGCGATGCCGCGGTAGAGCTCCGCCACCGGGCTGTCGGGATCGGACACGACCGTCGGGTGGCCGGAGTCGGCCTGCTCGCGGATCGAGAGGTTGAGCGGCAGGCTGCCGAGCAGATCCACGCCATAGTCGGCGCACATCTTTTCGCCGCCGCCCCGCCCGAAGATATGCTCGACGTGGCCGCAGTTCGGGCAGCAGTAGACCGCCATGTTCTCGACGATGCCCAGGATGGGAATGCCCACCTTCTCGAACATCTTCAGGCCCTTCTTGGCATCGAGCAGCGCGATGTCCTGCGGCGTGGTGACGATCACGGCACCGGTCACGGGCACTTTCTGCGACAGCGTGAGCTGGATGTCGCCGGTACCCGGCGGCATGTCGACGATCAGGTAGTCCAGGTCATGCCAGTTGGTCTGGCGCAGCAGCTGTTCCAGCGCCGAAGTCACCATCGGGCCGCGCCACACCATCGGGTTGTCCGGTTCGATCAGGAAGCCGATCGAATTGGCCTGCACGCCATGCCCTTCCAGCGGCTCCATGGTCTGGCCATCGGCGGATTCCGGGCGGCCGTCGATGCCCAGCATCATCGGCAGGCTCGGGCCATAGATGTCCGCATCGAGCATGCCGACGCGCGCACCTTCGGCTGCCAGCGCCAGCGCCAGGTTCACCGCGGTGGTCGACTTGCCGACCCCGCCCTTGCCCGACGCTACCGCGATCACGTTCTTCACGCCTGGCAGCAGCTTGACGCCACGCTGCACCGCGTGCGCCACGATCTTCATGTTGACGCTGACACTGACATTGGTCACGCCCGGCAATTGCCGCACCGCAGCAACGACCAGCTTGCGGATCGGATCGAGCTGGCTCTTGCCGGGGTAGCCCAGCTCCACCTCCAGCGAGACGTCGCCGCCGTCGACCCGGATATTCCTGGCCGAGTGGGTGGACACCAGATCCTTGCCCGCATTGGGATCGATGACGTTGCGCAGAACTTCCGTGACCTGCTCGGTACTGAGGCTCAAGACAAACTCCGCTGTTCGTGAATTTAGGGACGGGCTAATGTGCACCAGCAGTCGACGATGAATGAACCAATCGACTCCTTCGCCACCACCTCGACGAAACGCCGACGTTCCGGGAAGCCCAGGACAAGACCGATTCGCCGCTCACCGAAATCTGGCGCGACTACCCGCGCCAGACCGCTGCGAGCTTCTCGATGGTGCCCCCCTGGCCTGAGCGTGCCCCGGGCGGGCGAAGCGCATCGCCCGTCAGCGGTAAAGCTCGGCCAGCTTCTCCAGCGCCACCGGCTTGATCCGCGATGCCTGGCCGGCGCAGCCGAAGGCCTCAAAGCGCAGCCGCACCACGCTCTTGGCGGCCTTCTTGGCCGCCAGAAGCGCCTTGCGCGGATCGAACTCGCTGCGGTCCTCGGACAGGGTCTTGCGGATGGCGCCGGTCATGGCCAGGCGGATGTCGGTGTCGATATTCACCTTGCGCACCCCGGTCTTGATGCCGCGCAGGATCTCCTCGACCGGCACGCCGTAGGTCTCCTTGATGTCGCCGCCGTACTGACGGATGATCTCCAGCCACTCCTGCGGCACCGAGCTGGAGCCGTGCATCACCAGGTGGGTGTCGGGGATCTGCTCGTGGATCTCGCGGATGCGCTCCATCGCCAGGATGTCGCCGGTGGGCTTGCGCGAGAACTTGTAGGCGCCGTGGCTGGTGCCGATGGCGATGGCCAGCGCGTCGACGCCGGTACGGGCGACGAAGTCGCGCGCCTGCGCCGGGTCGGTCAACATCATGTCGTGCGACAGTGTGCCCGCCGCGCCCACGCCGTCCTCTTCGCCAGCCTGGCCGGTTTCGAGCGAGCCCAGGCAGCCCAGTTCGCCCTCAACCGATACGCCGACCGCATGCGCCATCTCGCACACGCGCCGGGTCACGTCGACGTTGTAGTCGTAGTCGGACGGCGTCTTCATGTCCTCGCGCAGCGAGCCGTCCATCATCACGCTGGTAAAGCCTGAGCGGATCGAGGCCTGGCACACCGCCGGGCTGGAGCCGTGGTCCTGGTGCAGCACGATGGGAATGTCCGGATGGGTTTCGGCGGCGGCCAGCACCATATGCCGCAGGTAAGCCTCGCCGGCATACTTGCGGGCGCCGGCCGAGGCCTGCAGGATGACCGGGCTGTCGGTTTCTTGGGCGGCCTCCATGATGGCGTGGATCTGCTCCAAGTTATTAACGTTGAAGGCCGGCACGCCGTAGCCAAACTCCCCTGCGTGGTCCAGCAACTGTCGCAACGATACGAGTGACATGGTGAAGCTCCTTTATTCGAGGTGGATTCTGTGAGGCAGGTTCAGGTGGAGGCGCGCTGCTCCAGCACTGCTAGTGCGGGCAGCTTCTTGCCTTCGAGAAACTCCAGGAAGGCGCCGCCGCCCGTGGAGATGTAGCCCACGCGGTCGGCAATGCCGTACTTCGCGATGGCCGCGAGCGTGTCGCCGCCGCCGGCAATCGAAAAGGCCTTCGATCCGGCGATGGCGTCCGCCAGCACCTTGGTGCCGTTGCCGAACTGGTCGAATTCGAACACGCCCACCGGGCCGTTCCAGACGATCGTGTCGGCGGCCTTGAGCTGCTCTGCCAGTTGCGCGGCGGTCTTCGGGCCGATGTCCAGGATCATGTCGTCGTCGGCCACGTCCTTGACGTCCTTGACAGTGGCGGCGGCGCTGGCGCTGAATTCCTTGGCGCAGACCACGTCCACGGGGATGGGTACCGAGGCGCCGCGCGCGGCCATGATGTCGATGATCGCCTTGGCGTCGGACACGAGGTCGGCCTCGGCCAGCGACTTGCCGATCTTCAGGCCCGCCGCCAGCATGAAGGTGTTGGCGATGCCGCCGCCGACGATCAGCTGGTCGACCTTGTCGGCCAGCGACTTCAGGATGGTCAGCTTGGTCGACACCTTGGAGCCCGCCACAATCGCCACCAGCGGGCGCGCCGGCTGGCCCAGCGCACGGCCGAGCGCGTCGATCTCGGCCGCCAGCAGCGGGCCGGCGCAGGCCACCGGTGCGTACTTGGCGATGCCGTGGGTGGTCGCTTCGGCGCGGTGGGCAGTGCCGAAGGCGTCATTGACGTAGACATCGCACAGCGCGGCCATCTTCTGGGCCAGCTCGTCGCAGTTCTGCTTCTCGCCGCAGTTCATGCGGCAGTTTTCCAGCAGCACCACCTGGCCGGGCGCGACTTCCACGCCGTCCACCCAGTTCTGCACCAACTGGACCGGCCAGCCGAGCAGCTCCGACAGGCGGGTGGCGATCGGCGCCAGCGAGTCCGCCGGCTTGATCTCTCCCTCGGTCGGGCGGCCCAGGTGCGACGTCACCATCACTGCGGCGCCGGCGCCCAGGCAGGCCTCGATGGCCGGCACCGAGGCGCGGATGCGGGTATCGTCGGTGATATGGCCGGCGGCATCCTGCGGCACGTTGAGGTCGGCGCGGATGAAGACGCGCTGGCCGGCCAGAGCGCCGCCGGCCAGCAATGCGGCCAGCGTGCGCGGTCCCGCGATGGCCGATGCCAGGGTCGATGCATTCGATGTGCTTGTCATGGCAGCCTCCTAGCGGGCATGGGCCAGCGCCACCGCGGTATCCAGCATGCGGTTGGAGAAGCCCCATTCGTTGTCGTACCAGCTCGACACCTTGACCAGGTTGCCGGAAACCTTGGTCAGGGTGGCATCGAAGGTGGACGAGGCCGGGCTGTGGTTGAAGTCCACCGACACCAGCGGCGCCGTGCTGTAGTCCAGGATGCCCCTGAGCTCGCCCTCGGCGGCCGCTTTCAGAATGCCGTTCACCTCCTCCACGGTGGTGGGCCGCGCCGCCACGAAGGACAGGTCGACCAGCGACACATTGATGGTCGGCACGCGCACGGCAAAGCCGTCCAGCCGGCCGTCCAGCTCAGGCAGCACCAGCCCGACCGCGGCAGCGGCGCCGGTCTTGGTCGGGATCATCGACATGGTGGCCGAACGCGCACGGCGCAGGTCCTCGTGGTAGACGTCGATCAGCACCTGGTCGTTGGTATAGGAGTGCACCGTGGTCATCAGGCCGTTCACCACGCCCAGCGTTTCATGCAGCGGCTTGACCAGCGGCGCCAGGCAATTCGTGGTGCACGAGGCGTTGGAGACCACCGTGTCGCCTGCCTTCAGCACGCCGTGGTTCACGCCGTAGACGATGGTGGCGTCCACGTCCTTGCCCCCGGGAGCGGAGATGATCACCTTCTTCGCACCGGCCCTCAGGTGGGCCGATGCCTTGTCCTTGCTAGTGAAAAACCCGGTGCACTCCATCACCACATCCACGCCCAGTTCGCCCCACGGCAGTTCAGCCGGGTGGCGTTGGGCGAGCACGCGGATCCGGTCGCCGTTGACGCGCAGGGCATCGCCCTCGACCGAGACCTCGCCCGGGAACCGGCCGTGGGCGGTGTCGTATTGCGTCAGGTGCGCGTTGGTCTGGGCGTTGCCGAGGTCGTTGATGGCGACGATCTCGATATCGTGCTTCTTACCGCCTTCGTAATGGGCGCGCAGCACATTGCGGCCGATGCGGCCGTAGCCGTTGATGGCAACCTTGATAGTCATGTTGTCTCCGTATGCTTTTGTTTGGATTCATCGGTACCCCGGCACGCCGATCCGGCGCCGACCCGGGCCAAGCTCAGGCGGCCGGCATCAGCCGCGCAGGTGTAAGCAACGCCGGCAACGCCTTTAGGGAATCGACCAGTGCGTCGGCGCCCAGCGCCGCGGCCCCTGCCGGGCCGGCATAGCCATAGCGCACCAGGCAAACCGCGATGCCGGCCGCGCGCGCCGCCGCCACGTCGACGGGCGAATCTCCCACCAGCACGCTCTGCGCCGGATCGACATCGAGCAGGCGGCAGGCATGGCGCAGCGGTTCGGGGTCCGGTTTCATCTGCGCGATCGAATCGCCCGCCACCAGCACTTCCAGGTACGCCGCCAGTCCGGTCAGCGCCAGCAGCGGCTCCGCCAGCGCGCGCGGCTTGTTGGTCACGCAGGCAAGCCGGTAGCCCTGGCGCTTGAGCGCGGCCAGGCCCGCCTCCACACCCGGGAACACCGACCCGAGGCGGCCGTTGACGTCGGCATAGTGGCGATGGAACAGCGCCTCGGCGTCGGCGGCGTCCACCCGCCACGCGAGCTGCGCGGTCTCCAGCACGCGTCGCACCAGGTTGGGCACGCCGCGGCCGATGAAGCCGGCCACGGTATCGAACGGCAGCTCCGGGCTGCCGAGCTCGGCCAGCATGCGGTTGGCGGCCGCGACAATGTCAGGCGCGGTATCGACCAGCGTGCCGTCCAGGTCGATCAGCACCGCAGCGCAAGGCATGGATACGGTAGCCATCACTCGCCCTCCAGCAGGGCGCGCGCGGCATCCGCGACATGCGCCGGGGTCAGGCCGAAGTGCTGGTACAGCGCCTCGGCTGGCGCGGATTCGCCGAAGCTGTCGATGCCCAGCGCCACGCCCCGCTCACCCACCACGGCGCGCCAGAACCAGGTGGCGCCAGCCTCGACGCTGACGCGCGGCAGTCCCGCCGGCAGCACGGTGTCCCGATACGCCGCGTCCTGCGCGTAGAACAGCTCCACACAGGGCATGGACACTACGCGCGCGGCGATGCCTGCACCGGCCAGCTGCTCCGCCGCGCGCACGGCGATCTCCACCTCGGAGCCGGTGGCGACCAGCACGACGCGCGGCGCCACGGCATCGCGCAGCACATAGCCGCCGCGCGCGATGCCTGCGCGCTGGGCCGCATCGCGCTCGAACGGCGTCAGCGCTTGCCGCGACAGGACCAGGCAGGTCGGGCCGTGCTCGCGCCGCAGCGCAGCCAGCCAGGCGTACGCGGTCTCGGCGCCGTCGCAGGGGCGCCAGACCTGGTTGTTGGGGATCAGCCGCAGGCTGGCGGCGTGCTCCACCGGCTGGTGCGTGGGGCCGTCCTCGCCGAGCCCGATGGAATCGTGGGTCAGCACGTGCACCACGCGCAGGCGCATCAGCGCGGCCATGCGGATGGCATTGCGCGAATAGTCCGAGAAGGTCATGAAGGTGCCGCCATAGGGAATCAGCCCGCCATGCAGCGCGATGCCGTTCATGACCGCGGCCATGCCGAACTCGCGCACGCCGTAGCTTACGTAGTTGCCGTGCCCGGCATGGTTGACCCAGACCGAAGCCTTGACATCGGTCAGGTTGGAGCCGGTCAGGTCGGCCGAACCGCCGAGCAGTTCCGGCAAGGCGGGCGTCAGCGCCTCCAGGCAGAGCTGCGATGCCTTGCGCGTGGCGATCTTGCCTTGCAGTGGCGATGGCGCGTCCAGCAGCGCCGTCAGCCCGTCCTCGAACCCTTCGGGCAAGCGACCCTGGACACGGCGCAGGAATTCCTCGGCCAGCTCGGGATGCGCCGCGCGATAGTCGGCGAAGCGCGCCTCCCATTCAGCCTCGCGCGCAGCGCCCTGCGCCCGCGCGTCCCAAGCTTCGGCCACGTCCGCCGGCACGGTGAAGGGCTCGGCCTCCCAGCCCAGCGCCTCGCGCATGGCGGCGATCTCCTGCGCGCCCAGCGGCGCGCCATGCACCTCGTGCCCGCCCGCCTTGGCGGGCGCGCCCTTGCCGATCACCGTCCGGCAGCAGATCAGGGTGGGACGCTCGCGCTCGCCCTTGGCTGCGCGGAGGGCGGCGTCGATGGCCTGGGCGTCGTGCCCGTCGACGCCCGCGATCACATGCCAGCCGTAGGCGGCAAAACGCTTCGGGGTGTCGTCGGCAAACCAGCCGGCGACGTCGCCGTCGATGGAAATGCCGTTGTCGTCGTACAGGCAAATCAGCTTGCCCAGCTTGAGCGTACCCGCGAGCGAGCAGGCCTCGTGGCTGAGTCCCTCCATCAGGCAGCCGTCGCCGAGAAACACATAGGTATGGTGATCGACGATGTCGAAGCCGGGGCGGTTGAAGGTGGCGGCCAGCAGCTTTTCCGACAGCGCCATGCCGACAGCATTGGCCAGGCCCTGCCCCAGCGGCCCGGTGGTGGTTTCCACGCCCGGCGTCACGCCGACCTCCGGATGCCCGGGCGTGATCGCGTCCAACTGGCGGAACTGGCGCAGCTGCGACATCGGCAAGGCGTAGCCGGAAAGGTGCAGCAGCGCGTACAGCAGCATGGAAGCATGGCCGTTGGACAGCACGAAGCGGTCACGGTCGGGCCAGGCCGGGTTGGCCGGGTTGTGGCGCAGGTGGCGCCGCCACAGGACCTCGGCCATCTCGGCCATGCCCATGGGCGCACCAGGATGGCCGGACCTGGCCTGCTCCACCGCGTCGGCGGCCAGGAAGCGCAGCGCGTTGGCGCAGCGCGCTGCAGAATCGATGCGTTCGGGGGCGTTCATCTAGGGGATCCTCGCAAGACGACATTTCACAAGACGGGTCCTTACAGGGCGGCGCGCTTGCGGCGCTCCATCATGCGCAGCACGAAGGGGGTGAAGATGAGCTGCATGGCCAGTTCCATCTTGCCGCCGGGCACCACGATGGTATTGGCGCGCGACATGAAGGAGTCGTGGATCATGCTCAGCAGGTACTGGAAGTCGATCCCCTTCGGGTTGGCAAAGCGGATCACCACCATGCTTTCATCGGGTGCGGGAATCTCGCGCGCGATGAAGGGGTTGGACGTGTCCACGCACGGCACCCGCTGGAAGTTCACATGCGTGCGCGAGAACTGGGGGCAGATGTAGTTCACGTAATCCGGCATGCGGCGCAGGATGGTGTCGGTCACCGCCTCAGTCGAATAGCCGCGCTGCTTCTTGTCACGCCACAGTTTCTGGATCCACTCCAGGTTGATGACAGGCACCACGCCGATCAGCAGGTTGGGATACTGGGCGACGTTGACCTCGTCGGTGACCACGCCGCCATGCAAACCTTCATAGAACAACAGGTCGGTATCGTCCGACAACGGCTCCCACTCGGTGAAGGTGCCGGGCTCCTGCCCGAAGGGGGCCGCCTCCTCCACGCTGTGCAGGTAGCGCCGGCGCAGGCCGGTGCCGGATTCGGCATAGGAGCGAAACAGGTTCTCCAGGTCGCCGAACAGGTTGTTCTCTGGGCCGAAGTGGCTGAAGTTCATATTGCCGGTGCGCTCGGCCTCGGCCATCTTGACCTTCATTTCGGCGCGATCGTAGCGGTGGAAGCTGTCGCCCTCGATCACCACCGACTTCACGCCTTCACGGCGGAAGATGTTCTCGAAGGTGCGGGTCACCGACGTGGTACCGGCGCCCGAGGAGCCGGTGATGGCGATAATGGGATAACGTTCTGACATAGCCATGCACCTCAGGCGGACGCGCGAAACAGGCTGCGCTCGTTGAACAGGGGATTCGGCAGATCGGGATCAGACTGATCGGTGTGATAGCGCTCGATCCGCTCGACTTCATTGCGCGAGCCAAAGATCACACCAATGCGCTGGTGCAGCGCGCTCGGTGCCACCGACATCAGCGGCTGCCGGCCGGTACTGGCACGCCCGCCGGCCTGCTCCATCAGGAAGGCGATCGGGTTGGCTTCATAAAGCAGGCGCAGGCGCCCCGGCTTAGCGGGATCCCTGGTGTCGCGCGGGTACATGAAGACGCCGCCGCGCATCAGGATGCGGTGCGCCTCGGCCACCATCGAGGCGATCCAGCGCATGTTGAAATCCTTGCCGCGCGGCCCGCTCTGCCCGGCCAGGCACTCGGCGATGTATTGCTTGATCGGCGCCTCCCAGAAGCGGCTGTTAGACGCGTTGATGGCGAACTCCTGCGTATCCGCCGGCACGCACAGGTTCGGATGCGTGAGGAAGAACTCCCCGAGGTTCGGGTCGAGCGTGAAGCCGTTGACCCCGTTGCCGACGGTCAGCACCAGCATGGTGGTGGGGCCGTAGAGCGCATAGCCGGCCGCCACCTGGGCCGTGCCGGGCTGCAGGAAGTCCTGTTCGGTCACGGCGGCTGCGCCATCGGGCGCGCGCAGCACCGAGAAGATGCTGCCCACCGAGACATTGACGTCAATGTTGGAAGAGCCGTCGAGCGGGTCGAACACCAGCAGGTACTTGCCGCGCGGGTAGCGCTCGGGAATCTGGTACGGCTCGGCCATTTCCTCCGAGGCCATGCCGGCCAGGTACCCGCCCCACTCGTTGACGCGCAGGAAGGCGGCATTGCTCAGCACGTCGAGCTTCTGCTGGATCTCGCCCTGCACGTTGACGGCGACGCCTTCTTCCCCTTTCGCACCCTGGGCGGAGGCGCGGCCGTGCAAGCCGCCCAGCGCGCCGAAGGCAACCGCGCGCGCGATCTCCTTGCAGGCCATAGCGACGTTGAGTATCAGGCCGTTGAAGCCGCCGCTGGCTTGCGGATAGCGGCGGCGTTCCTCGATCAGGAACTGCGTCAGGGTCATCCTCTGGACTTCGGGCATGGCAGGTCTCCTCTTACTTTGCTGTGTATTCTTGTATGGCGCGATGGGGCTGGAGCACGTCCACGAGCAAGAGCCATGCCCATGACGGATTCCTTTTCCAGTCAGGCGCTTGCAGCGCGCTGCTCGCGCTGCGGGCCGCCGCAATGGACAAAATGTCCAGGCGGAAGCCCGGCCCGCGGGTCAAACTGTCCATCCCGCCGCAGCATCGGTTGCTGGCTCGGTGTCTTGGTCGTTTGCTATGTGTTCTTTTGTGGCGCAGGTGCGGGGCTACGTGATCGCGGCCTCGCGCAAGCGGCGCAGGATGCCCCGGTAGCCGCCGTCCGCATCGGGCGCGCCGAACACGGCGCTGCCCGCGACGAAGGTGTCGGCGCCCGCGCCGGCGATCTCGGCAATGTTGTCGGCCTTGACGCCGCCGTCTATCTGCAGCCAGACCGGACGCCCGCCCGCTTCGCGCTGCCGGTCGATGCGCACGCGTGCCTGGCGCAACTTGTCGAGCACACCTGGAATGAACGCCTGGCCGCCGAAGCCAGGGTTCACGCTCATCAGCAGGACCAGGTCGAGCTTGTCCAGGGTATGGTCCAGCCAGCCCAGGGGCGTGGCCGGGTTGAGCACCAGGCCGACCTTGCAGCCGTGTTCGCGGATCAGGCCGATGGTGCGGTCCACATGGCGGCTCGCCTCCGGGTGGAAGCTGATGATGCCGGCGCCGGCCTTGGCAAACAGCGGGATCAGCGCATCCACGGGCTCCACCATCAGGTGCACGTCGATGGGGATGGAGACATGCGGCCGGATCGCCTCGCACACCAGCGGGCCGATGGTCAGGTTGGGCACGTAGTGGTTGTCCATCACGTCGAAGTGCACAAGGTCTGCGCCGGCTGCCTCGATCGCGCGCACCTCCTCTCCCAGCCGCGCGAAGTCGGCCGACAGGATGGATGGCGCCAGACGGATTCCGCGCGCGCTATGGTGGTCGATGTCTTCGTCTATGGCATGCATGTCAGGGCGCCTCGAACAGGGTGCCACGATGCCAGCAGCGCAGCGCGGCCAGGTCGGCCCAGCGGTGGTCCGCGCCGGGCCGGTGCTGGGGCATGGGTTCGCCAGGGTCGCCCAGGTGCGGCAACACCAGCAGCGCCCCATCGAAGCAGTCCTGCGCGCTATAGGCGGTGGGCGTGACCAAGGTGGGGATGCCGGCCGCCCGGGCGGCGCGCAGCCCGTTTTCCGAATCCTCGATGGCCAGGCAATCGCCGGCATCCAGGCCGAGCCGGTCCAGCACGGCCAGGTAGACATCGGGCGCCGGCTTCTTGAGCGCGGTGGTGCCGGCGTCGCAGATGGCGGCAAAGCGCCGGCGCCAGTCCGCGCCAAGCGGCGCCTGCAGCAGTGCGTCGAGATTGGCCGGCGTGGTGGTGGTGGCAATGGCGAGCGGCATGCCGGCCTCGCCGGCCTCGGCAATCAGGCGAGCTATGCCCGGCCGCAGCGGCAGGCCGCCCGCCCCCACGCGCTCAGCATAGTGGCGGGTCTTGATGGCGTGCACGGCCTCGATGGTTTCCTTCACCTTGCTGCCGCGGGCTTCTTCCGGATCGACCATGCGCCAGTAGTGCAGCAGGCGCTCCTTGCCGCCGGCCACCTTGAGCAGGCGCGTGTAGAGCGGCTCGTCCCAGTACCAGTCCAGACCGACCTCGGCGAAGGCGGCATTGAAGGCCTGCAGGTGGGCGGTCTCGGTATCGGCAAGCGTGCCGTCGACATCGAAGATCAGGGCTTGCATGGCTTACTCCCCGGTCGGGGCCGGCGCGGCCGGCGCGAACACGCGGCTGGCAAGCAGGTCGGCGGCCGTGATGGTGGTCAGGGCACGGTCATCCACAACCGTGCCGGCATCGTCCAGCAGGCGCGAGGCATGGCGCAGCCGCGCGCGGTCGAGCGCATTGCGCACGCTGCGGGCATTGGCGAAATGCGGCTGCGCCATGCGCCGGGCCAGGTAGTCGGCAAAGACGGCCCGGCTCTCGTCGTCGAAGCGGTACTGCATCTCGCCTAGCATCAGCTCGGCGATCTGGCGCAGCTCCTCGAGCTGGTAGTCAGGGAAATCGATATGGTGGGCGACGCGCGAGGACATGCCCGGGTTGGATTCGAAGAAGCGATCCATGCGGTCCTTGTAGCCGGCCAGGATCACCACCAGGTCTTCGCGGTTGTTCTCCATCACCTGCAGCAGGATCTCGATGGCCTCCTGGCCGTAGTCGCGCTCGTTCTCCGGGCGGTAGAGGTAGTAGGCCTCGTCGATGAAGAGCACCCCGCCCATGGCCTTCTTCAGGATCTCCTTGGTCTTGGGCGCGGTATGGCCGATGTACTGGCCGACCAGGTCGTCGCGCGTCACCGCCACCAGGTGGCCGCGCCGTACGTAGCCGAGCTGGTGCAGGATCTGCGCCATGCGCATGGCCACCGTGGTTTTTCCGGTGCCGGGATTGCCGGTGAAGCACATATGCAGGCTGGGCGCACCGGCGCTGAAGCCGCGCGCGTCGCGCAGCTTGTCCACCAGCAGCAACGCGGCGATATCGCGGATGCGCGACTTCACCGGCGCCAGCCCGATCAGCTCTCGGTCGAGCTGGGCCAGCAGCTCGGCAATGCCCGAGCTGGCCAGCGATTCGGCCAGGCTTCCGGGCGGCTGCAGCGGTGCGGTCGTTTCGGGCGCGAACATGGCAGGCTCCGTGATGGTCAATGGGGTCGATGAAAGGCCCGATCGGGGCGCAGCTTCCCCCGGCGCGCGGCCTTCAGGCGGCGCAGCCGTGGGATTGCAGGGTCGGGAATCGCCGGCGGCAGCGCCGTGGCAGCGCTGCGCGGCGGCTCAGTCGATGCTGCGGTAGCGGCTACCTTCAGGCCGCGCCTGGACGGCGTAGCTCTCGATTGAGTAGCGCATCGTGCGGCCCGGTTCCTCCTGCCGCACCAGGCGAAAGCCCGGCTCGTCAGCGGGACGGTTGACGATGAACGACATCACCACCGATTCCACCGTATGCGTCGCGTCGAAGGCCATCACGCGGATGTAGTGGTTGGGGAAGGTCTTGCGCGCGTTGTTGATCTCCAGCAGGATGCCGGCGGCATCGCGCAGGTCGAACATCGGCAGGCCAAACATCTCCCAGTAGGTGTTGCGCGGATGCGGGTCGTCGGTGTATTCGATGCCGACCGCCCAGCCCTTGTTCAGGCAGTACTCGAGCTGGCTGGTGATCTGCGCGTCGGTGAGTTCGGGCAGGAAGGAGAAAGTGCCTTGTGTAATGCGCATGATGTCCTCTTCTCTCGTTCGTTGATCTAGGGTGCGGCGCGCTCAGGCCACGGATGCGGTGGGCACGAAATCCGAGGTATCGGTCGGCGTGTAGTTGAAGCTGATGTCGCCCCAGGTATCGAGCGCGGCCCGCAGCGGCGAGCACCACTTGGCGGCGTCGCGCAGGATGTCCGGCCCTTCGTTGATGATGTCGCGCCCTTCGTTGCGGGCCAGCACCATCGCTTCCAGGGCCACGCGGTTGGCCGTGGCGCCGGCCTGGATGCCCTGCGGGTGGCCGATGGTGCCGCCGCCGAACTGCAGCACCACGTCGTCGCCGAACAGGTCGAGCAACTGGTGCATCTGGCCGGCGTGGATGCCGCCGGAAGCCACCGGCATCACCTTGCGCAGCGAGGCCCAGTCCTGGTCGAAGAACAGGCCGCGCGTCAGGTCTGCATGGGTGTAGGCGTCGCGGCAGACGTTGTAGTAGCCCTGCACGGTAAGCGGATCGCCTTCGAGCTTGCCCACCGCCGTACCGGTATGCATGTGGTCGACCCCGGCCAGGCGCAGCCATTTGGCAATCACGCGGAACGACACGCCGTGGTTCTTCTGGCGGGTGTAGGTGCCATGGCCGGCGCGGTGCAGGTGCAGCACCATGTCATTCTGGCGGCACCAGTTGCTCATGGACTGGATGCAGGTCCAGCCGACGATCAGGTCGACCATGATGATGACCGAGCCCAGCGACTTGGCGAACTCGGCGCGCCGGTACATCTCCTCCATGGTGCCGGCGGTCACGTTGAGGTAGCTGCCCTTGACCTCGCCGGTGGCGGCCGAGGCCTTGTTGACCGCGTCCATCACGAACAGGAAGCGGTCGCGCCAGTGCATGAAGGGCTGCGAGTTGATGTTCTCGTCGTCCTTCATGAAGTCCAGCCCGCCCTTCAGGCCCTCGTACACCACGCGACCGTAGTTGCGCCCCGACAGGCCGAGCTTGGGCTTGGTGGTGGCGCCCAGCAGCGGACGGCCGAATTTGTCCAGCCGCTCGCGCTCGACGATGATGCCGGTGGACGGGCCGGCGAAGGTCTTCACATAGGCGACTGGGAAACGCATGTCTTCCAGGCGGGCGGCCTTGATCGGCTTGAAGCTGAACACGTTGCCGATGATGGAGGCGGTCAGGTTGGCGATCGAGCCTTCCTCGAACAGCGACAGGTCGTAGGCCACGTAGCAGAAGAACTGCTCGGGATTGTTCGGCACCGGATCGACCCGGTAGGCCTTGGCGCGATACATGTCGCAGGCGGTCAGGCGGTCGGTCCACACCACGGTCCAGGTGGCGGTGGACGATTCGCCGGCCACCGCGGCAGCGGCCTCGATCGGATCGACGCCGTCCTGCGGCGTGATGCGGAACAGCGCCAGCACGTCGGTGTCCTTGGGTTCGTAGTCCGCGTCCCAGTACCCCATTTCCTTGTACTTCATGACGCCGGCGTCGTAGCGCTTGCGCGGCGTGCCCTGGATCGTCTTAGGTGCGTTCATGCTTGTCTCCCTTTCCGTGGTTTGGCAGCGTGACTGCGTTGTTAGAAAGATATCCGCCTACCAACATAAGGTAAATTCAGATATTCTTAGTGTTCATATAAGCAATCCTTTAATAACCTGCCAAACCGCATGTCATGGGGAATTTCCGCCAATGTCCTTCCTGCGTGCCCTCACCCTTCGCCAGTTGCAGATCTTCGTCACAGTAGCCAGGCACGCCAGCTTCGTGCGCGCGTCCGAGGAACTGCACCTGACCCAGCCGGCGGTCTCGATGCAGATCAAGCAGCTCGAATCCGTGGTCGGCCTGTCGCTGTTCGAGCGGGTCGGCCGCCAGCTCACCCTGACCGAGCCCGGCGACCGCCTGCTGCACCACGCCTCGCGCATCCTCGGCGAGGTCAAGGACGCCGAGGAAGGATTGCAGGCCGTCAAGGACATCGAGCAGGGTTCGATCACGATCGGGCTGATCAGCACCGCAAAGTATTTCGCGCCCAAGCTGCTCGCCGCCTTCACGGCGCTGTACCCGGGCGTGGACCTGCGCATTGCCGAAGGCAACCGCGAAACGCTGCTGCGGCTGCTGCAGGACAATGCGATCGACCTCGCGCTGATGGGCCGTCCGCCGCGCGAGCTCGACGCGGTGTCCGAGCCCATCGCCGCGCATCCGTACGTGCTGGTGGCCTCCCCGCGGCACCCCCTGCACGACGCCAAGGGCTTCGATCTGCAAGAGCTTCGTCACGAGACCTTCCTGCTGCGCGAACCGGGCTCGGGCACCCGTACTGTGGCGGAGTCCATGTTCCGCGACCACCTGTTCGCACCGGCCAAGGTGGTCACGATGGGCAGCAATGAGACCATCAAGCAGGCGGTGATGGCCGGCATGGGCATCAGCCTGTTGTCGCTGCACACGCTGTCACTGGAGCTGCGCACGCATGAGATCGCGCTGCTCGACGTGGCGGGCACGCCGATCGAGCGCGTCTGGCATGTTGCGCATATGGCAAGCAAGCGCTTGTCGCCGGCCAGCGAGCGATGCCGCGCCTACCTGCTGGAGCAAACGGCGGAGTTTCTGGGGAAGGAATATGCCGGACTGCTGCCCGGGCGGCGCGTGGCGTGAGGGTGCGAGAGCGATGGCGGAAGGCAGCAGGAGTCGAACCTACCTGAGAGCGGCTGACGCCCTCAACTGGGTTTGAAGCCCAGCCGTACCACCGGATACGGATGCCTTCCTACGGTGATCAAATCAGTCGTCGCGCATCAGAGCAAATCGAGCCAACGACTGTCCGTGCGCATCAGATGCAGGCCACGGTGAAAGCGGGTGTACCCAACCCGGTCGAAAAATTCTAAAAGCTGAATCGCGCGCTTTCGCCCAAGTCCAGTGACATCGCGAAACGCGGCGGTGACCACCATCCCGGCGTTCTTGCGGGTTTCGGCGGCTGCGATCGCAGCCAGTTCGCGAATCGCATCCGGATGGTAAAAGAGGTCGTGTACGACCTGAAACGTTTCGCCCTGACGCGCGAGCTTGCGCATCAACTGCCGCACCCGGTCCTCGGAGACACCATGCCCGTTCGCAAGATCGCGCACCCACGGCGGATCGAAGCGCCCCGCCTTGATCGCCGGCAGCAGCGTTGCAACCAGCGCGCGATCGGCGTCGTCCAATGTCACGGCGTGATCTGGCAGATGCAGCCAGGGGCCGTGTCTGACGATCTCACCGCGCGCACTGGCATCATCGACGAGTGCGCGCCACAGCGCGTCTTCCACGAGCGGTGCGGCAATCCGCCGCAGGCGCGATACATCCGGCCCCAGTTCGTCTGGCAAGCGTTCGTGGAATTGCTTGAGTGCCGCAGTCAATCGTGCCGCCAGCGCTTGCCATGCCGCGTTGGCGACGAGCAAGGCGTCGGCGTTGGGAAGCTCAACCACGCGGGTGTCGAGCGGTAGTTCGATCGCAGCGGCCGACATTCCGGTCAGCCGTTCCAGCAACGCGCGTGACAACCCGTTCGGTGCCCGCTCGAGCAACGCGCCAATCGTACCGGTATCGAGCATGGTCTGCGCCGCATCGAGCCACGCCAGCCGCTCAACCGAACGGCGTTTGCGCGCGGGCGCGAACGGATCGAGTACCTCGCCACCACCGATGGTGCGACTGGCCTGCGCATTCCTGACGACAAAGCGATCGCCAGGAAGCGCGCACACCGGCCGCTCGAACACGAGTTGCACGCGCGCGCGCTGACCGGCGGCAAGCGTTATGCCGTCGAGCAACGCGACACGCGCGACCTGATGCTGCGTGCCCAGATGAACGTGCAATGACGTCCAGTGCTTCAGCGTAAGCGCGTCGGCCAGCAGCGTCAGCATCACGTCGATGCGTTCCGACGCTTGCGACAACCGCGGATCCACGACCCAGTCACCACGATCGATCGCGCTCTTGTCGATGCCCGCGAGATTCAACGCACAGCGCTCCCCTGCACGCCCGGTCGCGGCCGGACGATTCTGCGCATGGATGCTACGCACGCGCACGGACTGGTTCTTCGGCGCGAGCAACATCGTATCGCCAACATTGACACGGCCCGATACGACGGTCCCCGTCACGATCGTGCCCTGCCCTGCGAGCGTGAAGACCCGGTCGACCGCAAGGCGGAACAGGCCATCGTCGCGCTTCATCCTCCACTGCGCCGCCGCTGCGTGCAGATGCACCTTCAACGCCGTCACACCAGGATCATCGGCACGCGTCGCACACGTCTCGAAAACAGGCGCACCCTGCAGCACGCTGCCGCTCAGAAACGATGCAATTTCCTCGCGCACTTGTTGCAACCGCTCTTCGTCCACGCGGTCGATTTTTGTCAGCGCGATCGCGCCACGCTTGATGCCGAGCAATTGCACGATGGCCAGATGCTCGCGCGTTTGCGGCATCACGCCGTCATCGGCGGCGATCACGAGCAGCGCGAAATCGATTCCGCTCGCGCCCGCGGCCATGGTGTGGACGAGCTTTTCGTGGCCCGGCACATCGATCAGGCCAAGCACTTCGCCGTTCTCGAGCGGCACATACGCATAACCCAGCTCGATCGAAATGCCACGCGCCTTCTCTTCCTTCAGGCGGTCGGTATCCACGCCCGACAGCGCTCTTACCAGACTCGTCTTGCCGTGATCGATATGCCCCGCTGTACCGACGATCATGCGTGCGCGCCCGTCAGTTGTTTGAGAAGCTGCGCCTCATCAGCGGCTTCGAGACAACGCAAATCGAGGCGCAACGCGTCGTCCGCAATGCGGCCGATGACGGGTCTGGCCATGTCACGCAACGCATTTTCGAGCGCTAGCAACTGACGGCCGCCGCGCTTGCCATCGGCCATCCTGACGACGAGGCCGTAGCTTGCCAATACATCGGCGGGCAACGCGCCGCTGCCGATCTGGCTGAACATCGGCTCCGCCGTCACCGCGTAGCGTGCACCGATTGCACGCTGGAGCGCAGGCTGCACGCGTTCGGCCGCAAGCCGGATATCCTCGGCGGGACGGGTAAGCAAACGCAGCGTGGTCAGTCGTTCTGCGAGCAACTCCGGCGCGCGATAGAGTTGCAGTACTGGCTCCAGGGCCGCAAGCGTCAGTTTGCCGACACGCAGCGCGCGCTTGAGCGGGTGCTTCTTGATCCGCGCAATCAGGTCGCACTGGCCGACGATCAAACCGGCTTGCGGGCCGCCAAGCAGCTTGTCGCCACTGAACGTGACGAGGTCGGCCCCCGCTTCAATGGTTTCCCGTACAGTGGTCTCGCGCGGCAAACCCCATTGCGCAAGATCGACTAGCGTGCCGCTGCCGAGATCCACGGCGACGGCAAGACCTCGCGATCGCGCGAGCGGCGCGAGTTCGGCGATGCCGACCTCCTTGGTGAATCCGTTGATCGCGTAGTTACTCGTGTGGACCTTCATCAGCAGCGCGGTTCGCGCGCCGATGGCCTCGTCATAGTCCCTCAGATGGGTGCGATTGGTGGTGCCAACTTCGCGCAGCTTCGCGCCCGCGCGGTTCATGATGTCGGGAATGCGAAACGCACCGCCGATTTCAACCAGCTCGCCACGCGACACGATCACTTCTTTCTTCGACGCCAGCGCCGACAGCGTAAGCAATACCGCTGCAGCATTGTTATTGACCACTGTCGCCGCTTCCGCGCCGGTCAGTTCGCAGATGAGTTCGTCGATCAGATCGTCGCGATCGCCCCGCTTCCCCGTGCTGAGATCGAATTCGAGGTTGACAGGCTGCGTGAGCGCCTTCACAACGGCCTGCACGGCTTCGTCAGGCAACAATGCACGGCCGAGGTTGGTATGAAGCACGGTGCCGGTCAAATTGAATACGCTGCGCAAGCGGGCCCGGTTAAGCTTCCGAAGCCCCGCGCCAACCGTTACGGTCAATGACTCCACGTCGAGCGCTTGCAGGCTCGCACGGCGGTCGCCCGACTGCACTTGCGCACGCCAGCTGTCGAGGGCGCGACGCAGCGCGGCCAGCACTTGTGTGCGTCCGAACTCCGCCGCAAGCGCCACGAATGGCACCGATGCCATCACTTTTTCCACCGATGGCACGCGTCCCATTAGCGCCCGCAATTCAGCGCTCGTCACATCGCTCACGAGACAATCCTTCTCAATCGGACGCGTTGGAAGAATCCGCTGCGGCACCGGGCTGCTCAGGCCAGAGCCACGGATGCGGCGACGCTCGCCTGTAGCCCGCATCTCCCATCAGCAGATCCAGCGTAAGGCTGGCGAGATCGTCCGCGAACGGATCGAAATCGTAGTTCTTGGACTGGTAGCCGATTTTCCGATAGGTATGGCATTCGTCGCACGATTCCGCTTTCAATGCCGCATTCTTCGATTCCGCTTCTTTCGTGGCGGCGTCGGCATCCGGCGAGCCCAGCGCGTGATAAGCAATGCCCTTGGTCGACTCGCAATTCGAACATTTCGAGCGGACCATATACCATTCGGTGGCGCACAAGCCGCACTGCAGATAGCGGTAGTTGTCATACGCGCCGCCGATGCGCACCGTACTCGCCACCGGATGCGACCCGCATACGGGACACAGGCCGGCAGTTTCTAGGTATGGGACGTCGCGCTTGTCGATATCGGCGGCGAGGTCGGTCCAGACCACTTGTAGCGCGGCCATGATGAACGGCGCGCTCGCCGGATCGACCTCGGCGAAGCGCTGCGCGAAGATTGCACCGGCCTGCGCTTCGAGCGCGGCCGCATCGAGCGCCCTGAGTTTTTCGACCAGCGCCGCGAGCGGCGGCGTGAGCGGGCCGGCGGCTTCCAGCTTGTCGAGCAATTGAAGCAGCACGTCATGCCAAGCCGGATCGCGCGCGCCGGAAAGCGCGGGTATCAGTGGCATCGAATGCTGTTGCGCATTCGCGATTGACTCGGCGCTGGGCGGCTTCGCCTTGAAGCGCTCCAGCACGGCTTGCTGCGCGTCGGCGAGCGCGGCCATCAGGCGCAAGTAACCAGCAATCGGATTGCTGAGCGCCGCCAGTTGCCGCAGCCGCGCGGCGCGCGCTGAAAACACCACCGCGCGCTCGGGCGTACGAATACGGGGAATCGCAGAATGATCAAGCGACTCCATATCGCCGGCTTCAAGAATGCGTTGTACCAAAATGTCGACCTCTAAAAACTGAAGAGTCGCCACCGTCCATGGAACAAAGGCGGCGGCTAGGGGCATAGTGCGCTAAAAGCAGCGCGGTGCTACTTGCCGATCATCTCCTTGAACCAGTTCGGATGATGCTTTCTCGCCCAGCCGTACGTCACGGTGCCACGTGTCATCGCGCCGACCGATCCCTTGATCCACAAGGCCGCATAAATATGCACGATGATGCCGACGATCAGCACGAACGCTGCCGCGGCATGAACGACCGCCGCGAGGCGGATAATTTCGATTGGGAAATAGATTGAGAAATACCGCCGCCAGATCACAATGCCGCTTGCCAGCAACAGCAGCAGGCAGATCACCATCGTGAAAAACAGCAGTTTTTGGCCGGCATTGTACTTTCCGATCGCGGGCAGTTTTTCTTCGCGATTATTGAGCACGTCGCCGATCTGCTTCATCCACTGGATGTCCGCCTTGTCGAGATAATTGTGATGCCAGAAACGCAGCGCAAGTATCAGGAACGACAGGAACATCACGCAGCCAACAAACGGATGCAGGATGCGCGTCCATTGACCGCCGCCGAGGATCGCATAGAACCAGGACATCGCCGGATGAAACATCGCGAGCCCGGATAGCGTCAGCAAAATGAACGTGATCGCGGTGATCCAGTGATTCGTACGTTCATTCGGCGTGTAGCGCACGATCAGGCTGTTGCCCTTCACGTCCTTCAGATCAGCGTGCTTCATCGGATGCCTCCCGGGACCGACGCGCTGCATCGGCTTCGTGCTGTGCCTCGGCCTCTTCCGCCTCTGTCACCTCGTTCGGGCCCACGCGCGTGTAGTGGAAGAAACCTGCCAAGGCCGTAAACGCCATGCCCGCCAGCGCCAGCGGTTTCGCAACCCCCTTCCACAGCGAAACCATCGGACTGATCTTCGGATTCTGCGGCAGGCCGTGATAGAGGTTGGGCTGATCGGCGTGATGCAGTACGTACATCACGTGTGTGCCGCCCACGCCGGCAGGGTCGTACAAGCCGGCATTCTCGAAGCCCCGTTCCTTCAGATCGACAACCCGGTCCTCCGCCTGCTGCTTCATGTCCTCCTTGGTACCGAACATGATGGCGCCCGTCGGGCAGGTCTTCACGCAAGCCGGTTCCTGGCCGACAGCCACGCGGTCCGAACACAGCGTGCACTTGTACGCGCGGTTATCTTTCTTCGAAATGCGCGGCACGTCGAACGGGCAACCGGTCACGCAATAGCCGCAGCCGATGCACTTTTCCTGGTGAAAATCCACGATGCCGTTGGTGTACTGCACGATCGCGCCCGGCGAAGGACACGCCTTCAGACAGCCCGGATCCTCGCAGTGCATGCAGCCGTCCTTACGGATCAACCATTCAAGGTTGCCTTCCGGGTTCTCGTACTCCGAGTAGCGCATGACGGTCCACGAATGCTCGCTCAGGTCTCGCGGGTTGTCGTAAACGCCCGTCGTCTCCCCGACTTCATCACGCAGATCGTTCCATTCCATACAGGCCGTCTGACACGCCTTGCAGCCGATGCATTTCGACACATCGATGAGCTTGGCGACCGTCCCCGTGACCGGCTCGCGAATCTGCGGCTCCGGCAAGGTGGTGGCGGAGAGGCGTTTGATATCCAGTGATTGCAGTGCCATCTCCGCTCCTTATGCCTTTTCGACCTTGACGAGAAACGACTTGAATTCCGGCGTCTGCGTATTCCCGTCGCCCACGGAAGGCGTCAGCGTATTGACAAGATAGCCGGGCTGCGTGAGTCCCTTGAAGCCCCAGTGCAAGGGCAACCCGACCGTCTGGACTTTCTTCCCTTCGATCAGCAACGGCTTGATGCGCTTGGTCACGAGCGCGACAGCGATGATGTGCCCGCGCTTGGACGAAACCTTGACGCGATCCCCTGCGACCACGCCCACTTCCCTGGCCAGGTCCTCGCCGATCTCGACGAACTGCTGCGGCTGCACGATCGCGTTAAGGCGCGCGTGCTTGGTCCAGTAGTGGAAATGCTCGGTCAGGCGATAGGTCGTTGCCGTATGCGGGAACTCCTCGTGGGTGCCGAACGCGGCCCGATCGCCCGGGAACACGCGCGCCGCCGGATTGCTGACGACGGCCTTGTTGTCCGGATGCAGCGGGTTGTAGCCGAGCGGCGTCTCAAACGGCTCGTAATGCTCAGGGAACGGCCCTTCCGCCATGAGATCCCGCGAGAAGAAGCGCGCGACGCCCTCCGGATTCATGATGAACGGATTCATGCCGTTTTCCGGCGGTTCATCGACCTTGAAGTCGGGAATGTCCGCGCCACTCCACGTCTTGCCGTTCCAGGCAATGATCTTGCGGGTCGGATCGAACGGCTTGCCACTGACGTCGCACGACGCACGGTTGTACAGGATCCGCCGGTTCGCCGGCCAGGCCCACGCCCAGTTCGGCGTATTGCCGATGCCTGTCGGGTCGGAGTTGTCGCGACGGCCCATCTGGTTGCCCGCCTGGGTCCAGGAACCGCAGAAAATCCAGCACCCGCTCGCGGTGCTGCCATCATCCCGCAGTTGCGCGAAGCCCGATAGCTGCTCGCCCTTCTTCGCGAGCACTTTGGTTTTATCGGCTGGATCGGTCACGTCGGCCAGTGCCTTGCCGTTGTACTCCATGGCGAGTTCCTCAGGCGTCGGGCTTTCCGGATCGGCATACGGCCAGCTCATGTTGACGATCGGATCGGGGTACTTGCCGCCATGCTCCTTATAAGCCTTGCGGATGCGCAGCCAGAGCCCCGACATGATCTCCAGATCGCTGCGTGCTTCTCCAGGCGGCGCAGCGCCCTGCCAGTGCCATTGCAGCACGCGGCTGGAGCTGACCACCGAGCCGCGTTCTTCTGCGAAACACGTAGTCGGCAGACGGAAAACCTCCGTTTGAATCTTCGACGGATCGACGTCGTTGAACTCGCCGAAATTCTTCCAGAACTCCGACGTTTCGGTGGCGAGCGGATCCATGATGACGAGCCACTTCAGCTTGGCCAGACTCGCGCCGGTCTTCGCCTTGTTCGGCGCCGCGGCGAGCGGGTTGAAGCCCTGCGCGATGTAGCCGTTCATCTTGCCTTGGTTCATCAGCTCGAAGACCTGCAACAGGTCATACGGCTTGTCGAGTTTCGGCAGATAGTCGAAGCCGAAGTTGTTCTCGGCAGTCGCGTTATCGCCCCACCATGACTTCATGAAGCTGACATGGAACGCGCGATAGTTGCGCCAGTAGCTGAACTGATTCGGCCGCAGCGGCTGAGCCGCGCGTTTCTTGATGAAGCCTTCGAAATCCTGCTCGGCCTCGAGCGGCAAGGTCAGGTAGCCGGGCAGCATATTCGAGAGCAAACCGAGGTCGGTCAAACCCTGGATATTCGAGTGGCCGCGCAGCGCATTCATGCCACCGCCCGCAATGCCGATATTGCCGAGCAGCAGTTGCACCATCGCGCCGGTACGGATGATCTGCGCGCCCACCGAGTGATGCGTCCAGCCGAGCGCGTACAAGATCGTGCCAGCGCGCCCCGGGACCGCCGTCGATGCAAGCATCTCGCAGACCTTCAGGAATTTCTCCTTCGGCGTGCCGCAGATTTTTTCGACCTGCTCGGGCGTATAGCGGGCATAGTGCTGCTTCATCAGGTTATAGACACAGCGCGGGTGCTGCAGCGTCGGATCGACCTTCACAAAGCCGTCGTGACCGCGCTCGTAGTCCCACGAGCTCTTGTCGTACTTGCGCGTGTCCGCGTTGTAGCCCGAATAGAGCCCGTCCTTGAACGCGAAGTCTTCGCGAACGATGAATGGCATGTCCGTGTAATTCCTGACGTACTCGTGCTGGATCTTGTCGTGGGTAAGAAGATAGTTGATCACCCCGCCCAGGAACACGATGTCCGAACCGGTCCGGATCGGCGCGTAATAGTCCGCGACCGATGCCGTGCGCGTAAAGCGCGGATCGACCACGATCAACCTTGCCTTGCGATGCGCCTTTGCTTCCGTGACCCACTTGAAACCGCACGGGTGCGCCTCGGCCGCATTGCCGCCCATCACCAGAATCACATCCGCGTTCTTGATGTCGACCCAATGGTTCGTCATCGCTCCACGGCCAAACGTCGGGGCAAGACCTGCCACCGTCGGGCCGTGTCAGACACGTGCTTGATTATCGAACGCGAGCATGCCAAGACTGCGGACAGTCTTGTGCGTCAAGTATCCAACCTCATTGCTACCGGCCGATGCAGCAAGCATGCCGGTGGTCAGCCAACGGTTGACCCTCTTGCCGTCCGCCGTCGTCTCGACAAAATTGGCGTCGCGGTCTTCCTTCATCAGCTTGGCGATGCGGTCGAGCGCGTCTTCCCACGAAATCTGTTTCCATTCACTCGAGCCCGCCGCGCGATACTCCGGATACTTCAGGCGGCCCGGGCTGTGAATGAAGTCGATCAGGCTCGCGCCCTTGGGGCACAAGGTGCCGCGATTCACCGGATGATCCGGGTCTCCTTCAATGTGGATGATGCTGGACTTCGCGTTTTTGGCGTTGTCGCCCAGTCCGTACATCAGGATGCCGCAACCCACCGAACAGTACGTGCAGGTATTGCGGGTTTCCGTCGTGCGCGACAGCTTGTACTGACGAACTTCCGCCAACGCAGGGGTCGGCGAGAAGCCCATCAGGGCAAGACTCGATCCCGTGAGCGTGGTGGCGGAAACCTTCAAAAACTGTCGCCGGGATATCTTTGTCGTGGTCATGAATGGCCTCGGCTGTTTTTCTGGATAACTGACAAGGATTACTGGGGCTAGGTAATCGTCACGGAGGTCCATGCAGTCACCGCAAGACCGACACCTTGTGAGAAAAGATATCCAGCGGCGAACTTAAGGTAAATTCAGGAATTCTTTTCCTGGCTATAAGCAATCCCTTAAGTCGATGAGGCCGGGCGATCGGCAGGGCGCCTGCAGGTCAGATGCAGATTGCCCCGTACAAGGCACGCGTGGCACGACAGGTAGACGGAATGCGGTACCGGCCGCGCGAGCTGCCGCGCGATGGCGCTCAGGCCTGGGCCGCAACGGGCGGCGGCAAACCGTCCTCGCGCAGCCACACCACGAACTCGGCCCCCCGGCCGGGCACGCTTTCCACGGTGATGTGGCCCCCGTAGCGCTCCACCAGCGCATAGCTTATGGACAGGCCAAGGCCGGTTCCCATCTGCTTCTTGGTGGTGAAGAACGGATTGAAGACGTTGGGCAGGTCATCCTCGCAGATGCCGTGGCCGGTGTCGCGCACATGCAGCGTTACGCCGTGGCCCTCCCAGTCCCGCGTGGAGATCGTGAGCGTTCCGCCCTCCGGCATGGCGTGGATGGCATTGGTCAGCAGGTTGACGACCACCTGCTGCAGTTCGCTGCGGCTGATGCGCACGCGGCGCGTGGCCAGGCAGTCCAGCTTGATCCGGATCTCCGGCCCCTTCATCAAGTGTCGGATCAGATCCAGGCAACTGGCCGCGACTTCGCCCACCTCCAGCCTCTCCATATTTCCGGCGAACTCCTCTGGCCGGACGAACTGCAGCAGTCGGTTGGTCAGCAGGTAGATGCGCCGCACCTGTTCGTCGATCAGCCGCAGCTCGTGCCGGACCGGCCCTGCGGCCGGGCCCAGGATTTCGCGGGCCACGTCCAGGTTGCCCTGGATCACCGCGATCGGGTTGTTGATCTCATGGGCCACGCCGGCCATGAGCTGCCCCGCAACCGCCAGCTTCTCCGAGGTGATCAGCTGCTGCCGGGTCGCGCGCAGCTCGGCGTTTGCATCCTCCAGCTCACGCGTGCGCTCGGCGACCTTATGATCGAGCGAATCCGCCCATTGCTTCAGTTGGTCATTGCGCGCCTGCAACGCCGACAGCAACTCGTCAAACTGGCCGGCGAGCTGGCCCAGCTCGTCATGACTGTGCACCGGGCCTACCCGCGCATCGGGGTTGCCGGCCTTAAGCGCGTGCATGGTGCCAACCATCCCCGTCATCGGCTCGAACACGCGCCTGGCCCAAAGCAGGGCAAACAATGACCCCGACACGCCCAGCAGCAGGAACAGCCCCACCAGCACGCCAAAAGCCAGGTCCTTCATCTGACCGATGGGCTTGGCCAGATAGCCCACATACAGCATGCCGATGCGCTGGCCGCGGCTGTCCGCGATCGGCTCATAGGCGCTCATGTACCAGTCGTTGACCACGAAGGCCAGATCCAGCCATTTCTCGCCACGCAGCAGCACCTTGTCGCGCACCTCGCGGGAGACCCGCGTCCCCAGAGCGCGTTCGCCATGGAACAGCCGCACATTGGTGGCGATGCGCGTGTCGTCCAGGAACAGGGTCGCCGTGCCGCGGCTTCCACGAGGCAGGGATTCCGGCTGGTAGACCAGCGCGTTGATCGTGTCGATGAAGTCGAGGTTGTTGTTGAGCAGGGTGCCGCCGTGCAGGATCGCCACCAGCGCTCCCGTTTCATCGAATACCGGTGCCGCCGCGTGCACCACCATGCCGCGGCTTTCCAGCGTCCTGCCGGCAGGCGCCGCATTGGCGGTGGGGCGCAGCGCCACCTGCGCACGCCGGCCCAGTTCGCCGGAGATGCCGGCCAGTTGCGTGGCGGACCACGCGTCGGTAGAGGCATCGGCGCGGCCGGCCGCGGCGCTGGCGACCACGCGCCAGGTGGCGTAGTCCGTGCCTGCAGCATCGGCGGCGACGGGTGGTACAACGGCAACCAGCCGCCCCTGCGGGTCGAGAAGATGCAGGAAATCGAGCCCATGCCTACGCCTGGCTTCGAGCAGGATCGCCGGCATGGCGCCGCGGCGGGCCAGCCCGTCCACCAGCGCATGCGACCTGGCCTCCTGCAGGACATGGTCGCCCACGCCGCCGACCATATGCTCGAAGTACTCGTGGGCGACCAGCAGGTCGCTGTTGACCTTGTAGGCAAGCAAAGCCTGGAACGCGCGATTGCCCCATAGCGCCATCATCAGCAACAGCGCCAGCAGCGCCACCAGCAAGGGCGCGACCACGATGGACACAAGCTTGGCCCGCAGCGAGGCGCGATAGCGGCGCAGCAGCACTGCTGGGCTCAAGGACGCAGGCCCCACTGCAGGCACTTCCGGTCCAGCGTGCGGCGCGAGATGCCGAGCCGGCGCGCCGCTTCCGCGCGGTTGCCGCGCTCAGCCGCCAACACCTGCAGGATATGCCGCCGTTCGATCGTTTCCAGCAGCGTAGTTTCGTCAGCGTGCGTGGCCGCGCCCGGGCGGTCGTCATCGGGCAAGGCCGTGTCGGCCGGCGGCGCCGACTGCGCCAGGAACTCGACCGGGTATTCGCCAAGGATCAGGGCCCGCTCCACCAGGTTGCGCAATTCCCGCGCATTGCCCGGCCAGTCGTAGCCCCTGAGCAGACGGGCCAGCGAAGGCGACAGCGGCACCGTGGGCAGTCCGAGCTGGGCGGACAACTGCTCCGAGAAATGCTCGGCCAGCGGCACAATGTCTTCCGGCCGCGCACGCAACGGCGGAATCTCGATCGACACCACGTCGAGCCGGTAGAACAGGTCCTGGCGGAAGCGGCCGGCGGCGACCTCGTTGGCCAGGCTGCGGTTGCCGGCCGCGACGATGCGCACATCCACGGGGATCTCGCGCTCGGAACCGAGCGGCCGGATGCGCCGGTCCTCGATGACCCGCAGCAGCTTGGCCTGCATCGGCATCGGCAGCTCCGAGATTTCGTCCAGGAAGAGCGTGCCGCCGTCAGCATAGAGGAACAGGCCGTGGCGCGCCCCCGCTGCGCCGGTGAAGGCGCCCTTGGCGTGGCCGAACAGTTCGCTTTCGATGATCTCGGGTGCGATGGCGGCACAGTTCAGCGGCACGAACTGCCCCTGCCGCCCGCTGAGCCGATGCAGCTCACGCGCCACGACTTCCTTGCCGGTGCCGGACTCGCCCGTCACCAGCACGGTCGAAGGCATCGGTGCAACCCGTGCCACCAGCGCCATCACCTTCTTCATGGCTTCCGACTCGCCGATGAAGTGTTTGTGGACGGTGTACTTGTCCAGTTCCCGGCGCAGGATGTAGTTCTCGCGCGCCAGCCGGGTCCGGTCGAAGCAGCGCCGGATGGCGTTGAGCATCTGGTCCACGCGGAATGGCTTGACGATAAAGTCCGCTGCGCCCGAGCGCAGCGCCGCGATGGCCGTATCCATATCGGCGAAGGCGGTCATCAGGATGACATCGACGGGATTCCCGGCCGCGCGCAGCGCCTTGAGCCACTCCACCCCGCTGGTGCCGGGCAGCGCCACGTCGAGCAGGATCAGGTCGAAATGGCGCTGCTCCAGCAGCGCGGCGCCCGCTTCGGCGCTGTCGGCGGTCATCACGCTGTCCACCTTGCCTTCCAGCGCCCTGGACAGAAACGAGCGCATGCCTGCCTCGTCGTCCACCACCAGGATCGTACGGCGCTGCCAGTTGTCGGCATCGGTTGCGGCAGTTTGTCGTTCGGTCATCACTTTGGTTCTCCGGCCCGCTGCATGCGGGCCGGGCGCTCGCGATCGGCGCCCGCATGCCTGACCCGCCGCTCACGCAAGGATACAGGCCGGTCGGGGCAAAAGAAAAGTCTAGCGACAGTGCACTCGCCGGCTGATTGGGAGTAAACCGAGCCGGGCGACCGTTGCTGCTGCCGGAGATGGACAGTTTGTCCAGCAGCCGGGCCGCCGCCTGGACATTTTGTTCATCACCTGGCCCCACAGCGCCAGCAAAGCGTCGCAAGCGATTGAATGGAAACGGAATCCACCATGGGCACGGCTCTTGCTTATTCACGCGCACCAGTCCATCACGCCGGACAAGGGCTGCCACATAAAGATAGGAGACACGTCATGCCATATTCCGCGCAAGCGCAAGAGTCTTCGCAAAAGTCGCAAGCGTCGCTGCACACGCAATCTCGACCACCGTCGCCCTTTACCAAGGAGGCCATCACCGCCGGCCCGGGCTTCAACCGCTGGATGGTGCCGCCCGCCGCACTCGCGGTGCACCTGTGCATCGGCCAGGCCTATGCCTTCTCGGTCTTCAACGAGCCGCTGACCCGGATCCTCGGCGTCACCCGTTCCGCACCGGGCGACTGGCAACTGACCACGCTCGGCTGGGTGTTCTCGCTGGCGATCTTCTTTCTCGGCATCTCGGCCGCCTTTGCCGGCAAGTGGCTTGAGAAGGTCGGGCCCCGGCGCACCATGTTCACCGCTGCCTGCTGCTTCGGCGGCGGATTCCTGGTCTCGGCGCTGGGCATCTGGCTGCACCAGATCTGGCTGCTGTACCTGGGATACGGCGTGCTGGGTGGCATCGGGCTGGGCCTGGGCTACGTCTCGCCGGTCTCGACGCTGATCCGCTGGTTCCCGGACCGGCGCGGCATGGCCACCGGTCTAGCGATCATGGGCTTCGGCGGCGGCGCGATGATCGGCGCACCGCTGTCGGTCGCGCTGATGAACCACTTCAAAAGCGCGACCAGCGCAGGCGTCGCCGAGAGCTTCCTGGTCATGGGCGTGGTCTACTTCATCTCGATGTCGATCGGCGCGCTGGCCATCCGCATTCCCGCCCCGGGCTGGGTGCCCGCGGGCTACGTTCCCACCGCCAAGGCCAGCAAGATGGTCACGCAGGCCAACGTGCATATCGACCAGGCGCTGAAGACGCCGCAGTTCTATCTGCTCTGGCTGATCCTGTTCCTGAACATCACCGCCGGCATCGGCGTGCTGGGCCAGGCGGCCGTGATGATCCAAGAAACCTTCAAAGGCAGCATCACCGCCGCTGCAGCGGCCGGCTTTGTCGGGCTGCTCAGCATCGGCAACATGACCGGGCGCTTCCTGTGGAGTTCCGCCAGCGACTACTTCGGCCGCAAGGCGACCTACGCCATCTTCTTCGTCTTCGGTGCCGCGCTCTACCTTGCCGTGCCCGCCATCGGCGCATCCGGCAACGTGGCCCTGTTCGTGGCCTGCTACTTCCTGATCCTGACCATGTATGGCGGCGGCTTCAGCACCATTCCGGCCTACCTGGCGGACATGTTCGGCACCGCCTTCGTCGGTGGCATCCATGGCCGCCTGCTGACCGCCTGGGCGGCTGCCGGCATCGCAGGCCCGGCGCTGGTGAATTACATCCGGGAGTACAAGCTGGCGATGGGCGTGCCCAGGTCCGAGGTCTACGTCGATACCCTGCACATCATGGCAGGCCTGCTGGTGGCGGGTTTCGTCTGCAACCTGCTGATCCGGCCGGTGCATGCGCGGCACCATCTGCGCGAAGTGACCAGCGCAGCCTGAACGCCGGCCGGATGACAGGCGGCCACCGCCCACCAGCGTCCGGCATCCGTTCCCTCCCGCCAACACACAGGAAACCTAACCATGCACAACGACCGCACTTTCGGCAAGACCATGCTGCTGCTCGCGTTCTGGGCCTACGTGCTCATCCCGCTGGGAGCGGGCATCTGGTCTACCCTCGGAAAGGCCATGAAACTGTTCGCCTGAGCGTGCGCCTTGGTCGTCCGCTGCATCCCGCTGGCTCGGTCCCCGAAGCGGGTTCCGGATCGTCGATGCAGCGGGATCCATCCATGACTGGGATCCTGCGCCATCTGTATTGGTTCAAGGCACCTGGCAAGCGCTTCTTCCGGCTCCGCAAACTGAGCTTTAGCGGCTCAGCAAGAACTGTATCCTTCGCGGGCAGGCTGTAATCCCTACGCTTGTCCGTAGTGTCGCGCGACACGCCGTCGTGCCGGCGGCAACCCCACGGAGAGCACATCGATGCACGGACTCACAGCGCCGGAACTCGCTCGAATCCAGTTCGGATTCACGGTTTCCTTTCACATCCTCTTTCCTGCCATCATGATCGGGCTGGCATGTTTCCTGGCCTTCCTGGAAGCGCGCTGGCTGCGGACCAAGACACTGGGTACAGGACCCTGTACCAGTTCTGGGTCAAGATCTTCGCCCTGAACTTCGATATGAGGGTCGTTTCCGACCTGGTCATGGCCTATGAGTCCGCACCAACTGGTCAATCTTCTCCCAGTTTGCCGGCGGCATTACGGGCCCGCTGCTGACCTACGAGGTGCTGACCGCCTTCTTCCTGGAAGCGGGTTTCCTCGGCGTCATGCTGTTCGGCTGGAACCGCATCGGGCCTAGGCTGCACTTCTTCGCCACGGTGATGGTGGCGCTCGGCACCATCATTTCCTCCACCTGGATCCTGGCTTCCAATAGCTGGATGCATACGCCAGCGGGCTACGCCATCGTTGCCGGCAAAGTGGTGCCGACCGACTGGCTTGCTGTGATCTTCAACCCCTCGTTCCCCTACCGCCTCACGCACATGGTCATCGCCGCGCTGCTGTCCACGGCACTGTTCGTGGCTGCATCCTCGGCCGGGCAGTACCCGCTGCCAAGAAGATGCTGTCGATGGCCCTGTGGATGGCGCTGGTCACGGCGCCGCTGCAAGCGGTGGTGGGTGACGCCCACGGCCTGAACACGCTCGAGCACCAGCCCGCCAAGATCGCGGCGCTGGAGGGGCACTGGAACACCACCGCCGAGGACGGCAAGGGCGGGTTCCCGTTGATCGTCTTCGGCATCCCGGATATGGAACGCGAGGAAACGCGCTACGCCATCAAGATCCCGCGCCTGGGCAGCCTGATCCTCACGCACAGCCTTGACGGCCAGATCCGCGGCCTGAAGGACTTCCCCAAAGAGGACCGCCCCAATGCCACTGTGCTGTTTTTCACCTTCCGCACGATGGTTGGCCTGGGCGTGCTGATGATCCTGTTCGGCGTGCTGGAATGGGTGCTGCGCCGCAATGGCGCCGTGTACCGGTCCCGGGCATTCCTGCGGCTTGCCGTCCTGATGGGCCCCACCGGCCTGATCGCGCTACTTGCCGGCTGGATGACCACCGAGATCGGCCGCCAGCCCTGGATCGTCTACGGCCTGCTGCGCACCCGTGATGCCGTTTCCGCACATGAGGCGGGACCGGTCGCGCTGTCGCTGGCCCTGCTCGTGGTGGTCTATTTCATCTTCATCGTCTTCGGCGTGGGCATCCGCTACATGCTCAAGCTGGCGAGCGCCGGCCCCACCGTCGACGCGCACGAAGAGCCGCAGCCCTACGGGCCGGGCAGTGTCGGCGCCGTTCCTGCCGCCATCACCGCGGCTTTCGCATCCAACGCCATGGCCCCGCACGGCCAGCACAAATCCTGAACAGGTGATCACCATGGGCATCAATCTTCCTGTTATCTGGGCTGGCCTGATCTTCTTCGGCGTGATGATGTACGTCATCATGGACGGCTTCGACCTCGGCATCGGCATCCTTTTCCCCTTCGTCGGCGACCGCTATGACCGCGACGTCATGATGAATACCGATGCACCGGTCTGGGATGGCAACGAGACCTGGCTGGTGCTCGGCGGGGCAGCGCTGCTCGGCGCCTTCCCGCTGGCCTACTCGGTCCTGCTCAGCGCGTTCTACCTGCCGCTGATGCTGATGCTGCTCGGCCTGATCTTCCGCGGCGTGGCCTTCGAGTTCCGCTTCAAAGCTAGCGACCGCAGCCGCCCCTACTGGGACAAGGCCTTCACGTGGGGCTCGGTGGCCGCCGCCTTCTTCCAGGGCGTGACGCTGGGCACTTATATCGACGGCATTGCCATGCAAGGCACCACCTATGCCGGCGGCGCCCTCGACTGGCTGGCGCCGTTCCCGATCTTCACGGGCGTGGGCGTGGTGATCACCTACCAGGCCGTTGAAATAGTCGCTTATTTCTTCCCAAACCCACTTCGTTTTGAACAAAGTTGGTTGAATCAAGCGGCCAGAAGCCAGATTGGGCGGCTATTTTCCCGGGTTATTGTGTTTCCCGCCGAGTTTCCGGCGGTTTTGGACGCAATTCGCCCTATACATGCGATCCGCCCCAGCAGCCGGATAGGCTGATCGTTGGCACCGGAGCAATGGTCTTCAGCCAGTTCTCCCCAGCGCTCGTACAATGCTGATCAATGACTTCAGTGTCGAGCCGTGGCCACCTTCCAAGTTCTTGACTGCACGCAAGCTGATACCAGCCCTTTCAGCCAGAGTTTTCTGATCTACGTTTTGAAGAAGTCGCAATGATCGTATTCGTTCACCTAAGGCCGCTTCCATCTCAGCTAATATTTGAAAGCTGCTCATCAGACACAAGCTCCTCTGTCTAGCCAAGGTAATTAGCTACAAAAGCCCTATTTAGGGCTGTAAATCGCGTTACCTGCCGACATCGGCAACTATCCAGATGCAATAAGCAACGCGCTTGAGATGTTGCGATTCGCAGGCGTCGACGGCCCCTATTCCGTGCTGCTTGGCGCTGACGCGTACACCGCGCTCGGCGAAGCGCGCGACTACGGTTATCCGGTCATCGAACATATTAAAAAAATCATCAACGGCGAGATAATTTGGGCCCCGGCAATTGATGGGGGTAGCGTACTGTCGATGCGTGGCGGAGACTTCGAGTTGCACCTTGGAGATGACCTATCGATCGGCTATGTTAGCCATACGGACAAGGTCGTGCGGCTCTATCTGCGAGAAACACTTACATTCTTGATGTAAACGAGCGAAGCATCTGTTTCAGTGGCAATGTCATAAAAACAGACGATCAATAAGTGCATTAGCATTATCAAGCCACGAGCGTTCCAACTCCTAACTCTTGGAAATGCGAGCGCCTTAACTGATGGAGTTACTCCGCCATGTCCACCCTCTGCGATATTTGCAATGCCCGTCCCGCTGTCGCACGCGTAACAGTGATGCAAGGCGGCCAGCGCAAGTCGATCTCAATCTGCGACTACCACTACCGCCAATTAATGCGGCATCAAAACATGCTCAATCCATTCGACTCCCTGCTGAGCGGTGGAAGCGGCCTGTCGCGCTTCTTGAGCGGCTTCGGCGACGAAGAGACGGGTTTCTCCGCCGAGGTGCCGCGCGAATCCGTCGATGCGACCGACGCATTCAGCGAGCAGACGCTCGAATTGCTGCAGCGTGCGGCGGAAAAAGCACACGAGTTGCGGCGCAGCGAACTGGATACCGAGCATCTGTTGTATGTGCTCGCCGACACCGACGTGTGCGCGGCGCTCCTGAAGGAGCTGAAACTCTCGCCGCAGGACATCAAGGGCTATATCGACGCGCACGCGCAAATCGGCACCGCCGACCCGAGCGCGCAGATCGATAAGATGACCATCTCACCACGCCTGAAGAAGGCCTTTCAGTTTGCATTCCAAGCGTCACACGATCTCGGTCACTCGTATGTTGGGCCTGAGCATCTGCTGATCGGCCTCGCGGCGGTGCCGGAAAGCATCGCAGGCACGCTCCTGAAGAAGTACGGCGCGACACCCGAGGCACTACGCCAGAAGGTCGTAAAGGTGGTCGGCAAGGGCGCGGAGGACGGTCGCGTCGAGGCCTCGACCGGCACCCCCAACCTCGACAAGTTCGGCAGAGATCTCACCGCGATGGCGCGCCAGGGCAAGCTCGACCCAGTTCTCGGTCGCGCGCAGGAAATCGAGAGCACGATCGAGGTGCTCGCCCGACGCAAGAAGAACAACCCTGTGCTGATCGGTGAACCCGGCGTCGGCAAGACGGCGATCGTCGAGGGACTCGCACAACGCATCGTCAACGGCGACGTGCCGGAAGTGTTGCGCGGCAAGCGACTCGTTGAAGTGAACATCAATTCGATGATCGCGGGTGCGAAATATCGCGGCGAATTCGAGGAGCGAGCAAAGCAGCTGATCGACGAGGTCACAGCGAAGCAAGACGAACTGATCCTGTTCATTGACGAGCTGCATACGATCGTTGGCGCGGGACAGGGCGGCGGTGAGGGTGGCCTCGACATCGCAAACGTACTTAAGCCCGCACTCGCTCGCGGCGAGCTGAGTCTGATCGGCGCTACAACGCTCAACGAGTATCAGAAATACATCGAAAAAGACGCTGCACTCGAGCGACGCTTCCAGCCAGTGCTCGTGCCCGAGCCGACGGTCGAACAGACCATTGTTATTTTGCGCGGTCTACGCGACAAGCTCGAGGCGCACCATCAAGTGACCTTTACCGACGAAGCGTTCGTTGCGGCCGCTGAATTCGCAGATCGTTACATCACATCGCGCTTTCTGCCCGACAAGGCCATCGATCTTATCGACCAGGCAGCGGCGCGGGTTCGGATTAGTTCGACATTGCGGCCTGCCGATATCCAGGAGTTGGAGGCGGAAATCGCGCAGCTTAAGCGTGAGCAGGACTATGCATCGTCGCGTAAGCGTTTCGATGAAGCGAAAAACTTCGAGGAACGCATCAGTGAGAAGCAAAAGCACCTAGATGAGCTGACTGAGGCTTGGCAACGCAAGACCGGATCGGAAACGCTCGAAGTGACAGTGGCGTCGGTGGCGGAAGTCGTATCGCGCCTCACCGGCATTCCGGTCGCAGAACTCACGCAGGAGGAACGCCAGAAGCTACTCAAGATGGAGGAGCAGCTGCGCGAGCGCGTGGTCGGCCAGAACGATGCCGTGGTCGCGGTGAGCGATGCCGTGCGGCTCTCGCGAGCGGGGCTCGGCGAGGAGCATAGGCCGATCGCAACATTCCTGTTCCTCGGGCCCACCGGGGTCGGCAAGACCGAACTCGCGAAGGCCCTCGCCGAAACCGTTTTCGGCGATGAGCAGGCGATTATCCGCATCGACATGTCCGAATACATGGAGCGGCACGCAGTCGCGCGCTTGATCGGCGCACCACCCGGCTACGTCGGTTATGAGGAGGGCGGTCAGTTGACCGAACGTGTGAGGCGCCGCCCCTATAGCGTGATCCTGCTCGACGAAATCGAGAAGGCTCACCCGGACGTGTACAACGTGCTGCTGCAGGTGTTTGACGACGGGCGGCTCACCGACGGGAAAGGACGCGTGGTCGACTTCAGCAACACGATTCTGATCGCGACCAGTAACCTCGGCGCCGCCATCATCATGGACAACCTCACGCAGCCCGAGGCTGAGCGCAAGACCGACAAGGCGATCCGCGAGGAACTGATGCAGGTGCTCAAAGGGCACTTCCGTCCCGAGTTTCTAAACCGGATCGACGAGATCATCGTGTTCAACGCGCTCTCGAAGGAGAACATTCGCGCAATCGTGCAGATCCAGCTCGATCGCGTGATACGCACCGCGGCGGCACAGGACATCACCCTCACAATCGGCGATTCGCTCGCCGAGCACCTAGTCGAGGCCGGCTATCAACCCGAGTTCGGCGCGCGCGAATTGAAACGCCAGATACGCCAAGAAGTCGAAACGCGGCTCGCGAAAGAGATTCTCAGCGATGCCCTGAAACCGGGCGATAGTGTTGAGATTGACTACGATAAGGAAAGCGGCGAAGTAAAGTTCAACAAAGTGTCGGACCCTCCTGAGGAGGTGAAGGACGGCAAAGCCACGTTGGGCATGCCGTCTGAGGAGAAGGATTCCGAGCGCTCTAGTGGATCCGAGTCTTGAGGCAACGGAGTGCGCAAGATCCTGAAGAAAGCTCTGAATAGTCGAAGTTGTCCGTAAATTTAAGCCGCCATGCGGCGTAACCCAAGCAAGCCAGCACCCAGGGCTCCTGGGGCGGTTCATGGAGATCAACATGGCTACTCGACGCGAAGTGCCCGGTATCAGGCCGTATGACGCACCTGCAGGGGGCTGGGGAGCGCTTCGAGCGACAGCTCAAGCGGTCCATGAACAAATGGACAGCTTCAAGGCCCCTATCACGCTGCTTCGGACCAACCAGCCTGACGGCTTCGATTGCCCTGGGTGCGCTTGGCCAGACAAGGAACACAGGTCGACATTCCAGTTCTGCGAAAACGGTGCTAAGGCGGTCACCTGGGAAGCGACAAACAAACGGGTGACTCCAGAGTTTTTCGCGAACAACACCGTATCGTCACTGCTCAAGCTGTCTGATTATGAACTGGAGGATATGGGCCGGCTTACCCATCCGCTTGTCTACGACCGTGCCACTGACACGTTCCGAGCGGTGGAGTGGGACGCGGCATTCGCTCGGATTGGGCAGATCCTTCGCGGACTGTCACCCGACCAAGCCGAGTTCTATACGTCCGGCAGGGCGTCGAACGAGGCCGCCTACCTCTACCAGTTGTTCGCACGGGAATACGGCACGAACAATTTCCCGGATTGTTCGAACATGTGCCACGAGCCGACCAGTGTCGGCTTGCCGCAGTCGATCGGTATTGGCAAGGGCACGGTGTCACTGGATGACTTCGACAGCTGTGAACTCATCATCGCAATCGGCCACAACCCCGGGACAAATCACCCTCGGATGATGGGAACGCTCCATGAAGCAGCACGACGTGGCGTCCAGATCTTTGTGTTCAATCCGCTTCGCGAGCGCGCACTCGAACGATTTGCGGACCCGCAAAACTGGCTTGAGATGGCCACTTACGGCTCGACCAAAATCGCCTCAACTTATTATCAGGTCGACGGTGGAGGAGACGCGGCCGCCCTCATAGGCATAATGAAGGCGCTCTTGGCTATGGATGCCGAACAGGGTGGTAACGTTCTAGATCATCAGTTTATCAAAACGCATACTGAAGGTTTCGACGCATTTGCTGCGGGTGTGGAATCAACGACGTGGGAGGATATTGAAAAAGCAAGCGGGCTCAGTCAAGCAGATCTGGAGCAAGTCGCAATTGCCTATGCAAAATCGAATGCGACCATTATCTCTTATGGCATGGGCATCACCCAGCATAACAAAGGTACAGCAAATGTCCGCCTGATTGCTGATTTGTTGTTATTGCGCGGCAACTTTGGCAAGCCCGGCGCTGGCATCTGTCCATTGCGCGGCCATTCCAATGTGCAGGGGAATAGGACGGTCGGCATCACCGAAAAACCGTCGGACAGCTTCCTCAAGCAGATTGAGGATGTATTCGGGTTCAAGCCACCCCAGAATCACGGCCACGATTCTGTCCAGGCCATGCAGGCGATGATCGACGGCTCGGCCAAAGCCTTGTTTTGCCTGGGCGGGAACTTCGCGGTGGCGCTACCGGATCCCGAGCAGTCCTTCCCCGCGATGGCGAAGCTCGATCTGAGCGTCCACATCGGCACCAAGCTCAATCGTACGCACCTGCTGGTGGCGAAAGAAACGTACGTGTTCCCTTGTCTGGGGCGCACGGAGCTTGATATGCAAGCGAGCGGACCGCAATCCATAACAGTCGAGGACTCGATGTCGATGGTCCACGCATCGGCAGGAAAAATGACGCCAGCATCAGAGCAGTTGCGTTCCGAGCCGGCAATCGTCGCCGGTATCGCGAATGCGACATTGCCGAACAGTAAGGTGGCATGGTTAGACTTGATTTCTGACTATGACAAGATCCGCGACCTGATCGATAAGACCATCCCAGGATTCGAAGCCTTCAATGAACGCATCAGAACGCCAGGGGGATTCCGCCTCCCGCTTCCGCCGACAGAACGCAAGTGGCCAACGGCCACAGGAAAAGCGATGTTCTCAGTGTACGGAGGAGTAAAAGAAGATGCAGACGTCCTCGGTGGTGAAAATGTTCTGCGCCTCATAACGCTTCGCAGCCACGATCAATACAACACCACTATCTATGCACTGGATGATCGTTATCGGGGCGTATTTGGACGACGTGACATTCTATTCATGAACGAAGCAGATCTTGCCGCACGTGGACTCGAACATGGAGATCTGGTCGACATCGAGACGGTCGAGACGATCGTATCGGGAAGACAACTTCGCCTAGAGAAGATCACTGCGATTGCCTACAATATCGCACAAGGTTCGGTGGGGGCGTACTATCCGGAAGCGAACGTTCTGATACCACTCGATTATATTGACAAGGAGAGTGGCACACCTTCTTACAAGTCTGTTCCTGTTCGTGTGGAGCGCTCTAAAGGTAGCTAGAGCTTTGTAGCTAATTTGGCCGAAGTATGAGCACTCGGGCTGCGAGGGGGGGAGCTCCCTCGCAGTACCTGTTGAACACGCCTGCACCAATTCCCTACCTGAATCGCCCCGGGCTTTCCAGACACCCGCGAGCGGTTGGTAATATTGCTTTTCAAACTCGACCGGCGATAGCCCATTGGCGGAGCCATGCCGGCGTCTCGGGTTATAAACAGCTCGATGTAATCGAAGATGTCCCGTCGAGCCGCTTCCCGGTCAATATAGGTTTTGCGCTTGATACGCTCCCGTTTCAGCAGCTGAAAGAAGCTCTCCGCCACCGCATTGTCATGGCAGTTGCCCCGTCGGCTCATGCTGGGCACCAACCGGTGTGCTTTCAGGAAGTCCTGCCAGTCGTAGCTACTAAATTGACTACCTTGGTCCGAATGCACCAAGACCTCCCGTTTCGGCTGTCGTCGCTATACCGCCATCAACAGCGCGTTCAGCACCAGTTCCCGATCAATACGCGATTGCATTGACCAGCCAATCACTTGACGCGAGAACAGATCGAGTACCACTGCTAGGTACAGCCAGCCTTCATGCGTCCGGATATAAGTGATGTCCGTCACCCAGGCCCGGTTCGGCTCATTCACCACAAACTGGCGCTGCAGCCGATTAGGCGCCACCACAGCGGGTCGACCACGACTATGGCCGGGGCGGCGTCGGTAGCCCGTTTGTGAGCGAAGTCCTTCCTGTTGCATCAGCCGAGCCACACGGTGTTTGCCACACAGCGCCCCTAACGCCATTAGGTCAGCGTGAATCTTGCGGTAGCCATAGACCCCGCCGCTTTCCAGCCAGGATTGCTTGATGTGCCCCAGTAGCCGTTGGTCCTCACGGACCCGGTTTGAGAGCGGCGCCTTTCGCCATGCGTAGTAGCCGCTCGGATGAACGGTCATCACGCGGCACAGGCGCCGGATGGGGTGTTGATGTTCGTGAGCCTTGATGAAGGCATACCTTACCCGGACTCCTTGGCAAAGTATGCGGCGGCCTTTTTTAGGATGTCGCGCTCTTCCGTGACACGCTTGAGTTCGGCCTTCAGGCGCCGTATCTCGGCCTGTGGGTCAACCTGGAGCGAATGGACCTTGGCGGGCTCTCCACCGTAACGCTTTAGCCATTGATACAAGCTGTGGGTCAAAACGCCCAGCCGAGTGGCAACTTCAGTTACCGGATGACCGCGCTCGGTGACCTGCTTGACGGCTTCCGTCTTGAATTCTTCGGGGAAACGCTTGCTCATGGCACCTCCTGTTGGGCCTCAGTGTGAGGCTCACGAGGTGTCTAGGAAAGTGAGGGCGATTCAGAGCGAATAGCGGGACTGCCGACGGCACCATAGCAGATTCCAGCGCACACCATCTACGTCAATTGATAGGGACGCTCTGGTACAGTTTCCTCCGGAATTTCTCGATCACACAGCTCAAGGATTGAGCGCTCAATGGTACGAGCCATGGCATCGAGCGCTAGTGCGTTGGGGGCGAGACCAAAGGGCTCGGCGACTTCGTTTGCAATCGCCTCCAGCGCAATCAGCGTATAGGCGATGAAAACACACAAAAGTGGCGTGAAAAATTCTGTCGAATCAACAAGACCAAACGGGAGCAATACGCAATAAGCATAAGCCGTTCGATGAAGTAACACGCTATAAGCAAAAGGGATTGGCGTAGAGACGATCCGTTCGCACCCTCCGACTGTCTTACCCAATTCGTTGATCTGAGCATCAAACATCCAGCGAGTGGTATCCGAAATCTGCCCGCAAGCTTGTAAGTCCACAAGACTACTGCGGATATCATTGAGAATAGCTATTGGCTTGTAGCACTTGTGACGTAATATTTCCGCCCGCTCTGCCCCTAGAAAACGAATAAGATCCTGAGTTGGGTCAGTCTTGCGCAATTGATGCTTTAATGCGTAGGAAAATGCAATAAGGGTATTGGTCAAGTAGATTCGTTCTGACTTATCAACATTCGCAGGGATATAACACAAGAACTGCGAAGTCAGCGCACGCGAAGAAATAAGCAAGCTACCCCATAGTTGTCTCGCTTCTGTAAATCGGGCATAGCTAGCATTATTTCGGAACGCAAGAAAGATCGCAAGAGCCAAGCCAAATAACGTAAAAGGAGCCGTACTGAGCGGAATCTTCTCACCAAAAATTCGACCATGAGTCAGCACAGCCAAGATACTGACAGCTGTAATAAATGTCAACTGAGGAATAATTGATTGTAAAACCGAACCATTCCACACAAAAAGCATCCAGAACCAGTTTTGCCGCGGCCTTACAATCATGACAATCTCATAATTGGCATACGTAGAGCTTTCAGCATTTCGCCTGCATGCAAGCTAGTTCCACAAAAATAATTACTAATGATGATAACCTGCATCACCTTCCCGTACCTTACCTCGAAACACACGATATTGCATCACGTTATATACAAAAATAATCGGCAGAATGATAACTGTCCCAACAAGCGCAAAGAGCTGGCTTGAATGACTCGACGATGCCTCCCAAATCGTCAAAGACGGAGGAACGATATTCGGCCAGATGCTGATAATCAAGCCACTATATCCCAGAAAGCACAATGCAAGCGTCAGGAGAAAAGGGGTCGCATGGTGCTGCAGCCGAACCGTCCGGAAAATGCCCCATACACAGGCAAGCACCAGAATCGGCACAGGCAGGAACCACCCGAGATTGCCGCTTCCGAACCAGCGCTGCGCAACGGCTGGCAAACCGATCACCGTCCAGAGGCTGACAATAGCAATGACCCCTAGCAGAACGATTGCCATTGGCTTCATCAGCAGGTACATATTGCGCTGCAATTCACCGTCCGTTTTCATAATGAGCCAACCACATCCGAGCGTAGCATAGGTTACGAGCACGCCAAGCCCACAGAAAACGCTAAACGGAGATAGCCAGTCGAATGCACCGCCTACGAAATGACCGTCGACAATCTTAATGCCTTGCAGTAGCGACCCAAGAACGACTCCCTGGCAGAACGAAGCGAGCGCGGAACCACCGATAAAGGCGAGATCCCAGAGATGTTGGGTTCGCTTAGCCTTCGCACGCAACTCGAAAGCCGCACCGCGAAAAATCAGCCCAATAACCATCAGGATCAACGGCAGATAATTCGCTGGCAAAAGCGTCGAGTAGACCACGGGGAACGCTCCGTAAAGCCCAGCCCCCCCGAGCACAAGAAACGTTTCATTACCGTCCCAGAACGGCGCGACGGTATTGAGCATCACTTGTCGATCGCTTTTATCCTCTAAAAACAGGAACAGCAAGCCGATGCCGAGATCGAAACCATCCAGTACCACGTAGATGAATACGCCGAGTCCGATAATCACGGCCCACACGACAGGAAGATCGATTTGCATGGCATCACTCTCTATCCAGCGCGTCCAACGCGCGATTGTGCAACCCTGGGTGCTCGAGCGACTCGCCGCTATCATCGTGCGCCACCGGCCCCCGCCTCATCAGCTTCATCATGTAGTAGACACCCACCCCGAACACCAAGAAATACACTACGACGAAGATCAACAAGGAAACGCCGACTTGCTGGGAGCTGATCGGCGATACGGAGTCTACGGTTCGTAACACGCCATACACCGTCCATGGCTGTCGGCCAACCTCGGTCGTGATCCACCCAGCCAGCAGCGCCACCAGCCCCGATGGGCCCATACACAGTACGAGACGCTGATACCAGCGGGTCTCGTAAAGGCGGCCTCCCTTTCTGAGCAGCAGACCCAGCAGCGCGGTCAACAGCATCAGCATGCCGAGACCAGCCATGATACGAAACGTCCAGAACACGATCGGCGAGTAGGGACGGTCCTTCGCGGGGAACTCCTTCAGGCCGCGAATCTCACCTTCCCAGCTGTGCGTTAGAATCAAGCTACCCAGATGCGGTACCTGCAACGCGTAACGCGTCACTTCAGCATCCATGTCGGGCAGACCGACTAGGTTAAGCGCCGTACCGCCTTTTTCGGTTTCCCACAGGCCCTCAATCGCCGCAATCTTTGCCGGCTGGTATTCACGCGTGTTCAGACCGTGCGCATCGCCAATGAAAATCTGTATCGGCGTCAGCAACAGCATTAGCCACAGCGCCATCGAGAAGCTACGCTTGACCGGTTCGTCACGCCGGCCACGCAGCAGATGCCAGGCTCCGCACGCGGCGATCATGAAGCCTGCCAGAATGAATGCGGCGATCGTCATATGCGCGAGGCGATACGGAAACGACGGGTTGAAAACCACTTTCAGCCAGTCGACCGGTACGATAAGACCATTCTCGATGGCGAATCCCTGCGGCGTCTGCATGAAGCTATTCGATGCGAGGATCCAAAACGTGGAAATCAGCGTGCCCACCGCGACCATCAGGGTCGCCAAGAAGTGTGCGCGGGGGCTTACGCGATGCCAACCGAACAGCATGACGCCGAGAAATCCGGCCTCAAGAAAGAACGCCGTCAGCACTTCATAGGTTAAGAGCGGCCCCGTGATGTTCCCGGCAATTCGGGAAAATCCACTCCAGTTGGTGCCGAACTCGTAGGCCATCACCACACCAGAAACCACCCCCATGCCGAAGCCGATAGCGAAGATCTTCGACCAAAATTGGTACATGTCCTTGTAGGCACTGTCACCGGTCAACAACCAGCGCCATTCCAACACGGCCAGAAAACTGGCCATGCCTATGCTGATCGCAGGAAAAACAATATGAAAAGAAACCGTGAACGCAAACTGCAACCTGGCAAGGTGAAATGCATCAAAGATTTCCATAATCATTTCTCTTCGTGGTGAACAAATTTGCAAAACACGAATGTCATCAAATGGTCGATGATTACATTCCAACCAAGTAAAGCGAAACAATTAAACGCAGAAAAGCTGTGCTTAAAGGTGTGGGACCACATGTAGATAGTTATCTACACTTTCGTGAAATTAGCGCAAGAGAGATGTTGTTTGCTATCCAATTTTTCAGAATTCGCACTGTACTCTGACCTTTCTAACCAATCTGTACTTGAAAGCGTGTTGATACGCCAACAAGCTTAGTAAAGTACATAACCCTCAAGATAGCCATGCCGATAGGCCTTCTAGAGTTCTGGTACGCAAATCTGCATTCGTCAACTCCCCCCATTTCCGGGCTATCTTCATGCCTACTTGCCCCAAATTCGAAGGGATTTTCAGCTAATTGTCTACACAACTCGTGTACGACTTAAGGAGATCATTCCCCCTAATCAATGGGCACTTGTAACACTTACCCCAACACTCACGCCCAGGAAAAAAGATTCTCTTAAATATGGCAACGCACGCTAGACTGTCCTACCAACTCGGCGTTGTTGCATAAGTCCTGCCGGGCTGTCGCACAACATGCCGGGTAGACTTGCCCATGAATCCTCACAAGCCCCGCCACCGCACCACCAACTGGCCCGAGTACATCCGTAGCCTGCAGAACCGAACCAACCTGACGGTCTGGATGTCGCCAGACATCCCTTGGATGGACAAGGGGCATACTGGTGCCAATGGCCGCCCGAAGCTCTATACCGATGCGCCCATTCAGGCCGTGCTAATGGAAGGTCAAGAAACATGGCACCGAGTACCGTCGTACCTGGCGTAAAGTCCATTTGGCCATAGATGCTGAGACGCTAGATATCCGAGCGGTGGAGATGACCGACAATCGGCAGGGGGGATGCGATCCAGGGGGAAGAACTGCTGTCGCAATTGGGCCAGGTTGAGCCACTGGGGAGTGTCAGTGGTGATGGGGCTTACGATACCCAAAGCGTCTATCGGGCCGTGCATTCGCGGGGCGGTGAGGTCGTTGTGCCACCTCGGCGCAACGGCAAGCCATGGAAAGACTGCGCTGATTTCGCACAAACTCGCAATGCCACCCTGGCTGCAGCCAGACATCTGGGCTGGCGGCTATGGAAGAAGCGGAGTGGTTACCACTGGCGCAGTCTGGTCGAGATAACCATGCTGCGCTTCCAGTTGCTGGGTAAACGACTGGCATCCCGCCAACCGGAGCGTCAGGTCGCGGAGGTGCATGTTTGTTGCGCGATTCTGAATACGTTCAACCGGCTGGGCATGCCGGTGACGGTCGCTTACGTCTGAAATTTGTCGGGGGTGGGGCTACTTGGCCTGAACCAAAGTTATGCAACAACGCCTACCAACTCGCATCGTTCTAAAGCCCCAAGGATCATCGCCTAAGGATTAGTCGACCTGAAGCAAAATTTGACAACTTTGACACTTGGCTGGCGCTAGTCGACACTATATTGAACAAGCTAAACAAGAGGACCTAACTGCGGCTGCTGAGCTCTCGTCACCAGATTCGTCCTTAATAAGCTGGTCACCACTCACGCGGATCTTGCTCGATGGAATCATGAGCATGTCTCTTCTGGTTGTCACACCTTGCGGATGACTTAACTCCCATCTGTCACTGCGAAGAATCAACACTGCAAGAAAACTGAAGTCATCCATACTTTCAAATTACATGAGTTCATCGAGAGGAAACTTCATGTCTCAATCCCACTCCTCCTCTGATCATTCCGGCAGCATCACCTGTGCTGTAATGCGTCATCAGCACGGCAACGACGAACGGACCTCTGATCGCATTGTCGAGGAACTCCCCGTTGCACTTGTTTTCAATGGAATTTCACATGCAGTGATGATGGCGACACCAATCGACCTCGAAGTATTCGCATTGGGCTTCGCTCTCAGCGAGGGCATAGTCGAACGCGCTTCAGACGTATTCGATATCGAAGTTTTCTACTCATCCACAAGCGCCGAAGTGCAGCTTACTGTCTCTCAACACGCATTCATGGAGCTAAAAGACAAGCGGCGTACACTCGCCGGGCGCACTGGCTGCGGCGTTTGTGGAATCGAGAGTATTGAGCTACTGGATCTGAAGCCTACCCGTATTGACCATGCAGGCGTTGCTGCCAACATATGTGCCAACGCTATAGAGCGCGCAGCACGTGAACTGCCTTCATATCAGGTGCTTATGAGCGCAACCGGGGGCATCCACGCCGCGGCGTGGTGCAGCCGCGACGGAGAAGTTATCGACGTGTTTGAGGACGTTGGCCGACATAACGCTCTTGACAAGCTGATCGGACAACTCGCACGTCGGAAGACTGATACACGCTCGGGTTTCGTATTCCTTTCTAGCCGTGCAAGTTATGAGCTTGTACGCAAAGCAGCACGAATGCATATCCCCATGGTGGCGACGATCTCAGCCCCTACCTCTCTCGCAATAGATATAGCGCATCAGGCAGGGATACGATTGCTGGGCTTCTGCCGCGGCGACGGTTTTGTCGAGTACGTTTCACCTGACGACGGGCAAACCTCTCATCTCTCGCTGAAAGCAGCCAATAAAACTTATTGATCTGCTTTGATTTTCTAGATGGGGTTCAGCGTTAGTCTTCGGCGCAATCCTGCCCATCGACCTGCTTCCGATCTCGTAATTTAATATTGAAAACTTTATCAAATTAAAAGGAAGCTAATCCACTATGTGATCGAGTACTCAACAAAGCCATTTTTACGACAAAAACTAACCAGTATCACACCTGCTCTTTTGGCAATGTCTATTGCCAGTGAAGTGGGCGCCGAAATAGTTGCAAGCATCGGAACGTTCATTCGTGCAACCTTTCTGACCAGCTCATAGCTAGCCCTACTCGACAAGAATACAAAACCACTTCGCATCTCTACTTTTTGAATCGCAAGGTATCCAATTAGCTTATCAAGGCCATTATGCCTACCAACATCTTCAAAAACTTTAACTATTTCTCCTTCTGGCGTACACCAAGCTGCTGCATGCACTCCACCAGTCACGTGCATAAGCGATTGAGACAAGGGCAGCTCACTAGTCACACGTTCAATAACCTCTGGCGAAGGAATGACTGGCACCAACGGGGCCTGTATCTTCTCAGGGAATAAATCCAATAGCTCGATACTTTCTATACCACACACGCCACAACCAGTCCTTCCAGCCAATGCCCTCCTTTTAGACTTCAAATCCAAAAAAGCTCTCTGCGCAATAGTAATCTGCACCTCCGTACTACCTTTCCGCGCAATAACTTCAATATCAAAAATTTCTGAGACGCACTGAATAATACCCTCTGTCAGGGAAAAACCAATCGCAAACTCCACTAAATCTTTTGGGGTAGCCATCATTACAGCATGCGAAATACCATTAAAAACCAACGCAATAGGACACTCTTCCGCAACATAGTCCAAATCCAGATCCTGCACTTCTCCTCTGTGGCGAATGATCTGTTGGCTCACAAAGCCAAACCCATCTTGCTGAGATTTATGATACATAATTAGATACTCCAATGCCCTACAAGATTATCCAGTAACTGATAGCAAGCTATCGATAGATATTGCATATTCTTCACCACAATATGGCTCGAAAGAAGGCACAATTCATCCACCATCAGAAGAGCACAGTTCAAACCTCACATTGTTGCATGCTAAGCTAAACGAAACAGCAAAAACTGAGACGCCATTTCACACAAATGCAACCATACACAAACTAAAAACTATAACTATGGCCGTGGAAAATATTGCAGTACCCGACCCAAGTAGAACCGATTACCATGCCCCTCCGAACATCAGCACACTAAGAAACAAATAACTCTTGCCAACAAAGGGCCTTGTTGCATAAGTCCTGTCGAGCTACCGCGCGCAGTGTCGGATAGACCCGTCAGATGAACCCGCACAAGCTCCGCTACCGCACCACCAACTGGCCCGAGTACAACCGCAGCCTGCAGAACTGGGGCAACCTGACGGTGTGGATGTCACCTGACCTTCCCTGGTTGGGCAATGGACGTACCGGCGCCAACAGGCGCCCGAAAGTCTATGCAGATGCGGCCATTCAGACGGTGCTGACTCTGAAGGTCTTGTTCAAGCTTGGCCTCCGGCAGGTACGGGGATTGGTCAGGAGCTTGTTGCCGCTATTGCAGCTGGACTGGCCGGTGTCCTGCTTCAGCACCGTCAGCCGCCGGCAGGCCACGCTGACCGTCAGAATCCCCATTCATTATCGGACCGAGCCTTTACACCTGCGGGTCGACAGCACCGGGGTCAAAATCGGTGGCGAGGGCGAATGGAAGGTCAGAAAGCATGGTGCCGAGTACCGTCGTACCTGGCGTAAGGTCCATTTGGCCATTGATGCCGCGGCGCTGGATGTCCGGGCGGTGGAGATGACCGACCACCGTCAGGGTGATGCCGCCCAGATGGAAGAGCGGCTGTCGCAACTGGGCCGAGCCGAGCCTCTGGGGAGTGTCAGTGGCGACGGGGCTTACGAGACCCGAGGCATCTATCGGGCGGTTCGCTCGCGTGGCGCTGAGGTCATTGTGCCGCCGAGGCGGAACGGGAAGCCGTGGAAGGATCGCACCGATTTCGCTAGTGCCCGTCATGCCGCGCTGGCTGCGGCTAGGCATCTGGGCTGGCGGCTCTGGAAAAAGTGGAGTGGCTACCATCGGCGTAGCTTGGTCGAGACGACCATGTGGCGCTTCAAATGACTGGGTGAACGACTGGCGGCTCGCCAGCCAGAGCGTCAGGTCGCCGAGGTGCATGTTCGCTGCGCTATTTTGAATCGGTTCAACCGGCTGGGGCTGCCGGTGACGATTGCACTCGCCTGAATTCTGCCTGGGGTTGGGGCCGCTTGGCCCGCGCCAAAGTAATGCAACAACGCCCATGCAAGATCAGATAGATTAACAATACTACCCACCAACCAAAGACATTCTCACGGTTGGGTAGGTTTTTTTTCTGTTATTCGCATATCGCTCATCGCGAAGTTCAGAGTATCTATCACTTCTCCTTTCCCAGGCAGAGCGAATTACCGCCTCAAGTTCTTCTAATGATGACTCCTCACCCAGGTACGGCCTAAGGTTCACTGAATCAGTAGCAAACAGGCATAAGTACATTTTTCCATCAACTGATATACGAGCACGTGAGCAAGCACCACAAAATGGTTCTGAGACACTTGATATAAAGCCAACCTCACCCGCTCCATCAGCGTAAAGAAAGCGTTGTGCTGTCTCACTCCCCCTATCACCTGGAGCAGGTATCAGATCATGTACCTGTTCAATAGTTTGGCGAATAGCTGCAGAACTCAGCACGCCTGCCCCGCTCCAATGAGTAGCCCCACCAACATCCATGTACTCGATAAATCGAACAATTACCCCGGTATTTCGAAAATGATTCACAATAGGTAAGATCTGGCTATCATTAACACCTTTTTGCACTACCGTATTGACTTTGACCGGAGATAACCCAACTTTCTGTGCCGCCTCTATTGCGTCCAGGGCCGTATTAACTGACACGCCTACATCATTCATCCTCATAAATACTTCGTTATCAAGACCATCGAGACTGACCGTTACTCGCTGTAATCCTGCATCTTTCAATGCACGTGCTTTCGATGCCAGCAAGGTCCCATTTGTAGTCAGTGAAATGGAAACCTCTTTGCCGCCCGGTGTTGTCAGTTTGGCCAGCGACTCAATTAATTTCTCGATGTTCTTTCTCAATAACGGCTCACCGCCAGTTATGCGGATTTTTTCTACCCCAAGCTGGACAAACCCCTTAGCCAACTTGACCATTTCTGCAAATGACATTTGTTGAGAGGATTGGAGAAACTGATAATCCTTCGTAAAAACGTCCTTTGGCATACAGTACGGACACCGAAAGTTACACTTATCTATTACTGAAAGCCGCAGGTCTTTGAGTGGGCGTTGCATTGCGTCAAGGGTTACTGGAGGAAGCACATCTCTTGATTCGGGATCTAAGAGCCACATTGACCTCTCCTTGTTATTTCTGATAGCAGCTAGCACATTTGGCAAGTTCAACTTTTTCCCTTCATATCTCACATCCAATGCAACCCCATTATTCACTTAACTGTAAACCAGTTCTCATCGTTATGAACTATAGTCGGGTCTCATGGCAAAGACGATTACAATGAGCCAAAATCTCTAAGAGCACAGTTAGCTCTGATTCGGCTAGGCAGACAATAAGCATCTTGAACTAGCGCCCCCCTTTTTTGTACTCTTCTTACCAAGAGGGACCTTAGGCTTAAAGAGCCTTAGAAAACCAAACCAATCACTAAACCAATTAAAATAGTCAAAAGGCATAATTTATGCCAACCATTAAAATTACGATACCAACGGTCAGCCCTTTCAGCGGAATTACAAAATCAAAGACACTTGATTCTGATTATTAAAACAAAACTGACTCGCATCAATCTACCAGTTCAATCTGAAGACGAATCAAATAATTTCTCACACACCTCACAACCGTGCTCAGTTAAAAGAGCATAGCCAGTTCCATCCTCTCTAATATTAACCAAAACAAACCCCGAACTCTCTAATGTAGTTAGATACCGTCTGAGAGTACTCATTCTGACTTCCGATTGCTTACACAACTTAGGAAGGGACCAAGGATGTTCAGGGCTGGTTTTCGCGGCCGTCCAAAGCTGAAATAGAATCGAAACAAAAAATGGATTAAAATCGTCTATCAACTCTTCTTGGTTTTGATAAAGCATATTCATTTGGGCCCAAAACATGTCTGTCAATAAAAATCAAAGTATTAATATATTCTGTTAGGCATTTTTCCAATAGCGACTGGGGTGCAGATTGCTATACCATCTAGCTGTTTAATCCCGTTCCAAATCAATAATTCATAAACTCATTAATATTTTATCAAACAAAGAAATCAAGCCATTAAATCATCTCAACTTACAGTTGACATCTCATTTTCACCATCACTCTCACGAACCCATACACCCATATATGATTCGGATGTCCCCATTCTAAAATTAACCATGTCTTACATTTAGCGACATACACATAACATATGGCAAGACATATAATTTCGACACTAGGCCGAAAAATTTTTCTCTTAAAAAAAAGACGGCACAAAGCCGCCGGAGGTGATAATTATGGGTATTCACCAATAAAGAGAAATGACATACAGGAACCGAGAGGGGGGTACGGACTCCTGGAAAAAATCAGCTAATAGGCTATCCTTTCAAAAAGGTGTGGAACAACAATTACCTTAAGGAGTTCATATGCATGCATGGTCATTGTAGCAACTGGTCGCATAAAAAGAGAGTACAGTTCTTGAATATCCTACACAGCACAGTATGTTTTGCTTAAGACAAGCTCTGCCTCCCAATACAGCCAAAAAGTCTTGATTGATTGGACTGAATCACTCCCACTTCCCTAGATACCTCATGAGCCTCATTGGACTGACCCGACAACAGTAGACATTTCCGACTTATGATTGAATCGCCCCAGGTTCACTAGACACTCTGTAGCCTTTGGAAATACTGCTTTTCAAACTCTACCGACGATAGCCCGCTAGCGGCACCATGCCGGCGTTTCGGGTTGTAGAACATCTCGATGTAGTCAAAGATGTCCTGGCGGGCTTCTTCCCGATCGAGATACGTTTTTCGCTTGATACGCTCCCGCTTCAGTAACTGAAAGAAGCTTTCTGCTACTGCGTTGTCGTGGCAGCTCCCGCGTCGGCTCATGCTCGGCACCAGCCGGTGTGCTGTCAGAAAGTTTTGCCAGTCATAGCTACTGAACTGGCTTCCCTGGTCCGAATGCACCATCACTTCCTGCTTGGGGCGGCGGCGCCATACCGCCATCAGCAAGGCATTCAGCACCAATTCCCGGTCAATACGGAACTGCATCGACCAGCCAATCACCTGCCGTGAGAATAGGTCGAGCACCACTGCCAGATAGAGCCCTCCCCTCGTGGGTGCGGATATGGGTGATGTCAGTCACCCAGGCTTTATTCGGCTCGTCTACCTTGAATTGGCGCTGCAAATGGTTGGGGACGATGACCGCCGGCGCCCCCGGGAATGGCCAAGTCGTCGGTGGTAGCCCGTCTGCGAACGCAGGCCTTCTTGCTTCATCAGCCGGGCAACACGATGTTTGCCACAGCATTCGCCTAGCGCCTTCAAGTCGTCACGCACTTTGCGATAGCCATAGACTCCATCGCTTTCAAACCAGGACTGCTTGATGTGTCCAAGCAACCGTTGGTCTTCTCATGCTCGGGATGACAGTGGAGCAGTTCGCCAGGCGTAGTAGCCACTGGGATGCACCGCCATCATGTGGCACAGGCGTCGTATGGAGAACTGCTGTTCGTGGGCCCGGATAAAGGCATACCTTACCCGGACTCCTTGGCAAAGTATGCGGCGGCCTTTTGTAGGATATCGCGCTCCTCAGTAACCCGTTTCAGCTCGGCTTTGAGACGGTGGATTTCGGCTTGTTGGTCTGCTACGGCAGGCTGCTCAGTCCGTGCAGGGTCATAGCGCTTCAGCCATTGATACAGGCTGTGGGTTGAGATACCCAGACGAGCGGCCACCTCGGCAACGGGATAACCACGCTCGGTGACCTGTTTAACGGCTTCAATCTGAATTCTTCGGGAAAATGCTGCCTGCTCATGACACCTCCTGTTAGGGCCTAGTGTGAGGCTCACGAGGGCCTAGGAAAGTGAGGGCGATTCAACGAACAATTCGACGTCGGAGGGAGCAGAGGACGCAAGCGGAGAAAATTCTGCAAGCCTGCGCGCCTTCTCCTGCGATGAGTGAAGAAGACAAAAGCATTCTTCGCATGGCCCGTAATACTGGTAAGGATGGTGTGAGAGGCAAAAAGTCACCTGCATCAGGATGCGCCGCGCATGATCGCCGGGCTGCTCTATCTGCAGCACACGTCTAGACTGTCGGACGAAGACGTGGTCTGGGGGTCAAGTGAATTGATAGAGGTGCTCCGGCGTCGTCTCCACGGGCAATTCGAGTTCACAAAGCTCCAATAGCGAGCGCTCGATGTTTCGAGTCATCGTGTTGAGCGCGAGCGCATTCGGCGCGCTGCTGAAGGGTTCGGATACCTCGCTGGCAATCGCTTCCAGCGCAATGAACGTGTACGCGACGAACACACTGATGAGCGGCGTGAAGAGCCCGGTCGAATCGACCAGCCCGAACGGAAGCAGAATGCAGTACGCGTAGACGGTGCGGTGAAGCAACACGCTATATGCGAACGGAATGGGCGTGGACGCAATCCGCTCGCATCCTCCGACCATCATTTCCATTTCATTGATCTGGGCGTCGAACATCCAGAGCTGGGTGTCGGACACGAGTGCGCGGCGTTCCAGGCGGGCGAGGGTGTGTCTGATCTGATTGAGGATCGCTACCGGCTGATAGCACTTGCGCCGCATTTCCTCCGTGCGTTCGGCACCCAGAAAGCGCGCGAGATCCTGGGTCGGGTCCGTCTTGCGAAGCTGATGCTTCATGGCGTAGACAAACGCGATCAGCGTGTGAACCAGTTCGCTGCGATCCAGATCGTCCTTACCCGGCGGAATGTAGGAGAGCATCTGGGATGTCAGCGTACGCGAGGCGATAAGCACACCACCCCAGAGCCGACGGGCCTCCGAAAAGCGCTCGTAGCTCGCGGTATTGCGAAACGCAAGGAAGATGGTCAGTGCGACACCGCATAAGGTGAATGGGGTGGTGTTCAGTGGAATCTTCTCGCCCCAGATGCGCCCGTGGGTGAAGACCGCCAGACCGCTGACGGCGCTCATGAAAATGAGCTGCGGAATGATGGATTGCAGCACCGAACCGTTCCATACGAACAGCATGCGAATCCAGTTCGGCTGTGGTCTGACGATCATGATGTACTCCGCGTGGCAACGTGAAAACTTAGTGCTTGATAGGGACGACCTTGCCCCGGAACAGATGGTACTGATACAGGTTGTAGCCAATCATGATGGGAAACACGATACCGATCCCAAAGAGCATGAACGTCAGCGTGGAGCTATCGGACGCGGCGGCCGCCACCGTCAACTGACCCGGAACGATCCATGGGAACAAGCTGATAGCAAGGCCCGCAAAAGACGCCATGAACAGGATTGTTGAGCCGACGAAGGGGCCATGCTCGCCACGCATATGAATCGAATACAGCACGTAGGCGAACGCCAACGCCGCGACCACGGCAAGCGCGATCAGCAGGTGGAAGATACCGTTATCCTGCCACCGCGTTATCCCGACCGGGCTGAATCGCAGCGTGCCGAGCGAGACCACGATGGCCGCGATCACCGTCGTGCAGACAGCGATCACCGCATAACGGCGCGCGGCGCTTTCGATACGTCCGGTGGTCTTCTTCACGAGCCAGGTAGCGCCGAGCAGGCAATAGCCGGATACCACGCCGATTGCGGTCACCGTGACGAAACTGAGGCTGGTGCCCCCGGGAGTGAAGCCGGTGAGGATCTTACCGAGCACGATTCCTTGGGAAATTGCGGCGAGCAGGCTGCCTAGGCCGAACACACGGTCCCAAAGCGTCTTACTCGTGTGGGCCGCGTGTCGAAACTCAATGGCCGCCCCGCGCATGATGAAGCTGGCGATTAGCACCATGACGGGAACGTACAGATCCGAAAGAATCATCGCGTAGGCGGACGGGAAGGCGCCGAAGAGCGCGCCGCCGAGCGCAACCAGCCAGGTTTCGTTTGCATCCCAGACATGGCCGATAGATTGGATCATCAGGTCACGGTCGTGTTCGCGTGAGCGAAAGAGCGTGAGAATACCGACGCCAAGGTCGAAGCCGTCGGTGACGACATAGAGCAGGAGCATGAGGCCGATCAGGCCGAACCATGCGTGGCTTAAAAGGTCCTGGGTTGAGGTAGGGGTCATTTTGGGTTGCCTGAACGTGAGGAACGTTGTGATAAGAACGCAGGAATCAGTAGTCGACAGCGTGTGCATCAATCACGCGGGCGGGTTCAGTGGGCGGCATCAATGTCAGATCCGGGCCTTTCTTCAGCCAGCGACGCGCGAAGATGAAGAAGGATGAGATCAGGATGGCGAAGAAGCCTGCGAACATCACCATGCTGCCGGTAATCGCGGTCGACGAGATCGCAGATGCAGCGTGTTCGGTACGAAGCAGCCCATAGACAACCCACGGCTGACGACCGACTTCCCGCACAATCCAGCCGCATTCCACCGCGATGTAGGGCAACGGAATGGCGAGCACCCAGGCGAGCAGAAGTTTGCGTTGTGCAACGAGCGCATCGACGCGGCCCCGCGCCTTGCGAACGGCGTAGATCGTCCAGAAGGCAAGCACCATGAACAGGAAGCCGATGCCTGCCATCACACGAAACGCGTAGTAAAGCATCGGGATCATGGGCGGCTGGTCCGCGACCGGAATGTCCCTGAGGCCCTTAATCTGACCGTGAAGCGTGTGCGTACCCAGAATACTGAGCATGCCCGGAATCTCCAACGACCAGTCGTTGCCCTGCTTGGCCGCGTCGGGCCATGCAATCAGCGACCAGCTTGCCCCCGTTCCCGGTGCGTTCGTTTCCCAGTGGCCTTCGATTGCCGCACCCTTGGCAGGTTGGGTCGCAAAGACATCGACACCGCTGGAGTCGCCCAGCCAGATCTGTACAGGTGCAACGAATGCAAGGATCAGCAGTGCCAGTTTGAACGAACGCACGAAGAACTCGGGGTTACGACGCTTGAGCAGGTAGTACGCCGAGATGCCGGCCACGACGACCAGGCCCGTTTCAAGCGCAGCGAACCACATGTGCGAGACACCCCAGGCCATGTCGGGGTTGAAGATAGCCTTGACGTAGTCGGTGACGATCAGCTTGCCATCGACGACGGCGACCCCCGTCGGGGTCTGCAGCCACGAATTCGCGACCATGATCCAGAAAGCGGAGAGGGACGAACCCAGCGCGACCATGGCCGTGGCGAACAGGTGAACGCCCTTGGGCACGCGGCCCCAGCCGAGCATCATGATGCCGACGAAACCGGCTTCGAGCATGAATGCCATCGCACCTTCAAAGCCCAGGATGTTGCCGAAGAACTGCCCTGTGTACTGCGAAAACGGGCCCCAGTTGGTGCCGAACTGAAACTCCATCGGGATACCGCTGACCACACCCACGGCAAAGTTCAGTATCAGAAGCTTGCTCCAGAACCGCGCGTGGCGATACCAGACAACGTCGCTCGTTCTGACCCAAAGAATTTCGACGACCAGCAGGAAGGCGGACAGGCTGATCGTCAGGATCGGCCAGAGTATGTGGAAGATGGCGGTCAATGCAAACTGGCCGCGGGCTAGATTAAGGGCTTCGACGGGCATATCAATCACCAGATAAAGGACAGTAAGCGGCCCCCGGGAAGGGCGCCGCCGCGCGGGAAGGAATGCGTTCTAGAACGCCGGCATGGCGACCGGCTGCGAGGAACGGTGCAGGAGGACCGGAATCGACTTCGAGGTGGGCGTGTTGCAGACATCCCCCACGCTACCGAGCGGCACCAGTGGGTTCGTCTCGGGGTAGTAGGCGCCGATGCAGCCGCGCGGGATGTCGTATTCGACCAGTCGGAAGTAGTTGGCGCGCCGTTCGACGCCGTCATCCCAGACAGTCGACATGTCGATCCAGTCACCATTCCTGAAGCCAAGCATTTCGATGTCGGCGGGGTTGATGAAGACCACCCGGCGTTGACCGAACACGCCGCGATAGCGGTCGTCCAGCGCGTAGACCGTGGTGTTGTACTGGTCGTGCGAGCGAGTCGTCATCAGGGTCATGAGGCGCTCACCGTGGAGCTTCTTCGCGCGCGCGATGGGGGTGTCCTGCTGGACCGCATGAACGACGAAATTGGCCTTGCCGGTTTCGGTCTCCCAGTCGCGTTCCCGCGAGGCGACGCGCAAGTGGAAGCCACCCGGTTTCTTGATGCGTTCGTTGTATTGCTCGAAGCCGGGGAGCACCTGTTCGATTGCGTCGCGAATCTTCGAATAGTCGTTCGCATAGTCGAGCCAGCGAACCTTGCCGTCGCCGAGCGTTGCTTGCGCAATGTTGGCGATGATCGCCGTTTCGGACATCAGGTTCTTCGATGCCGGTCTGTTCATCCCATAGGAGATGTGAACCATGCTCATCGAGTCTTCCACGGTGATGCCCTGAGAGACACCCGCCTGTACGTCGATCTCGGTACGGCCGAGCGTGGGTAGGATCAACGCGTCTGCACCGTGCACCAGATGGCTTCTGTTCAGCTTCGTCGTGATGTGTACGGTCAGGTCGCAGGAACGCAAGCCGTCGAAGGTACGCAGCGTGTCGGGCGTCGCCATCGCAAAGTTGCCGCCGAGCCCGAGAAAAACCTTCACGTGGCCTTCGATCATATGTTCGACGGTTTCGACCACGTCGAGGCCATGCTCTCGAGGCGGCTCGAAATCGAACACCGAGCCAAGGCGGTCGAGGAAGTCCGTAGAAGGCTTCTCTTCGATGCCCACTGTGCGGTTGCCCTGCACATTCGAGTGACCGCGCACCGGACACAGACCAGCGCCTTCGCGGCCGATGTTGCCGCGCATCATCAGCAGGTTCGACAGCATATGGACGGTCTGGACGGAGTGCTTGTGCTGTGTAATGCCCATGCCCCACGTCGCAATGACACGCTTGCCGTTTGCGTAGATGTGCCCAAGGTTTTCGATTTCTTCGCGGGACACGCCGGACTCGGATTCGAGAAGCGCCCAGCTTTCCTGGCGCAGATTCTCTGAGAACGCCTCGAAACCAAGCGTATGTTCGCGTATGAACTCCAGGTCGAGCACACGTTCGGTGCCGTTTTCCACCGCCTTGTCATCGAGTTCGACGATGTATTTGGCAACGCCCTTGATGAGGGCAAAGTCGCCGCCGATTTTCGGTTGAACGAAGGTCGAGGCGATCTTCGTGCTGCCCATGGTGATCATTTCGAGCGGGTGTTGCGGGCTGGTGAAGCGCTCGAGGCCGCGCTCGCGCAACGGATTGACCGATACGATCGTGGCGCCGCGGCGAGCGGCTTCCCGAAGCTCGCCCAACATGCGCGGGTGATTCGTGGCAGGGTTCTGGCCGAAGATGATGATCGTGTCGGCCGCTTCGAAGTCGTCGAGCGTGACGGTTCCCTTGCCTATGCCAACGGTCGTCGGCAGTCCACGGCTGGTTGCCTCGTGGCACATATTCGAGCAGTCGGGGAAGTTGTTCGTGCCGAACATGCGAACGAAGAGCTGATACAGGAAAGCTGCTTCGTTGCTGGCGCGGCCCGACGTGTAGAACGCGGCCTGATCGGGCGACTCCAGCTTGTTGAGATGCTTGGCGATCAGTGCGAAAGCCTGGCTCCAGTCGATAGGCTTGTACTTGTCGGTCAGCGCGTCATACACCATCGGATCGGTGAGGCGGCCATGCTGCTCGAGTTCATAGTCCGTCTGCTTCATCAATTCGTCGACGGTATGTTCCGCGAAGAATTCCGGCGTGACCCGCTTCGTCGTCGCTTCTGCTGCCACCGCCTTCACACCGTTTTCGCAGAATTCAAACGTGGACGCGTGCTGGCGATCCGGCCACGCGCAACCGGGACAATCGAACCCGTCCGGCTGGTTCTGCTTGAACAGCGTGCGGTAATTGCCGCCTGAAACGCGTTCTTTGATCAGATTAATAGCAACATATTTCAGTGCGCCCCAGCCGGCGGCTGGGTGGTGGTACGCCTCGATTTTTCCCGGCGGCTTCGACTTGTCCATAACCTTGACTCCTAATCTGCGCATCATCAATTCCCGGGTGTCGGGTCTTGCTGAGCGGCGTGTTGGATTAGGGGGAGATTAAAAGCAAAGGGATGAGGGGTGAGTGCACAAAACCAGCGGTCTGTTTAGAGTACAGTTCTGTTAGTATCGTGAACTGCCCCGAACTGTGCTCCGAAAATCTGGCATCGGTGGCTTCAGGAACGTCCAGCACACAGATGAAATGGCGTTTATCCGAAGAGAATCCACTACTCTCAGGAGAGGCCGGTGAAACTTTACGAACAGCTCGCCAACGACATCGAGAAATTGATCCGCCAAGGTGTGTTCCGCCACGGCGACAGGGTTCCCTCAGTACGGCAGACGAGCAAGCAGCACCACATCAGCATCACCACCGTCATCCATGCCTATCTGCTCCTCGAGAGCCGAGGGATTCTCGAAAGCCGTCCCCAGTCGGGCTATTTTGTTCGGCTGACGGCTCAAGAAAGCGGGAAGGCGCGCGAGCTTCACGCCTCGAAGCCGATCGCCGTTTCTGCGTCTGTCGACGTGAGCCGGCTCGTGCTGTCCACCTTGCGCTCTATCGGAACCGACGACGCTGTTCCGCTCGGCTCTCCGTATCCGGACCCGGATCTTTTCCCTTTCGAAAAGCTTAATCGTTACGCTTATGCCGCGGGGCGCGACAAGGCATCGTGGAGCGTGACCAACGCGTTGCCTCCGGGCAATCCGATCCTGATCAGGCAGATCGCCCGGCGCTATCTTGAGAACGGCATATCGGTCGACCCTAACGAGATCATCATCACCATTGGCGCGACAGAGGCCATCAACCTGTGCCTGCAGGCCGTCGCGAAGCCGGGCGACGTCATTGCTGTAGAATCGCCGACGTTTTACGCCATGCTGCACGCGATAGAGCGCATGGGCATGCGTGCAATCGAGGTCTCCACCCATCCCGAACATGGCATCGACGTCGACGCGCTCGCGAAGATCATGGAGACGCAAACCATTGCCGCCTGCATGGTCATGCCCAATTTCCAGAACCCGCTCGGCTTCCAGATGCCGGACGAGCGCAAGCAGGAGCTGGTGACACTTCTTTCGAAGGCGGATATCCCGATCATCGAAAACGCGGTCTACAACGAGCTCTATTTCGGCGATGCTCATCCGAGCACGTTGAAGGCATACGACCGAAAGGGGCTGGTGCTGCAATGCTCCTCTTTTTCAAAGAGCCTGACGGCGGCCTATCGCATCGGCTGGGCTTTGCCTGGACGCTATCGGGAGCAGGTGGAGAGGCTCAAATTCCTGAACACGCTGACGACGCCCTCCATTCCGCAACTCGCGATCGCGGAGTTTCTGGAAAAAGATGGTTACGAGCATCATCTGCGACGCGTGAGAAAGACCTACGCCCAGCAGGCGAACCTGATGAAGGCGATCGTCACACGGTTCTTTCCCGAAGGCACGCGTGTGTCCAGCCCGGCTGGCGGGTACGTCCTCTGGATCGAGCTGCCGCCGAAAGTCGATTCGATGAAGCTCTATCAGCTGGCACTCGACAACGGCATCACGATCGGACCGGGATATATGTTCTCCATCTCGGACAGCTATAGAAACTTCATACGTCTGAACTACAGCTATCCGTGGTCGAGCGAGATCGAGCAGGCGGTCATCACGGTGGGCAAGCTGGTCGCGGTCTGCGCTCGTTGAGTGTCCCTCCTGAATCAGGCAGCCCCACTCCACCGCCGGCAAATGACCACTGCACCGGCCGTGCTCAACTGTCGCCGAGGTCTGCGAGCACAGAAAACCCCACGCTGGCAGCCATCCCCCGGCTACGCCGCTAGACATGTTGCAACATCATCGCAGCGACGATGGCCGCCTCTTCAGCCATGGGACTGAGTACAGACCATCAGGTCCTCGAGAAATGCACGCAGTATCGGGGCGATCGACGCCCCGCGCCGAGTGATGGCGTTAAACGGCCAAAGCAAACTGAAGCGCCCCGGATCGAGCTGGCGCATCTCGCCGGACTCGACCCACCGGGCCGCGTAATGTACCGGCAGGAAGCCAACATACGCGCCGGACAGGATCAGCATCGCCTGCGCCTCGACGTTTTCCACCGTCGCGGCGGCCTTGCTGGCGCCCAATAGCTGCAGGTCGCGCTGCTGCAAATAGCCACGCGCGACGATGCGGCTGGTCGCCAGGCGGGCGAACAGCTCGGACTCGGAGAACGGGGTATCAAACAAGGGGTTGAGCCGGCCGCAGAACAGGCCGTCGGGCTCCTGGTACAACAGCGAGTACGACAGGCCGGGCACCCGCAAGGGGAAATGGCCGATAGCAACGTGCAGACGACCATCGAGCACGCGCTCCTCCAACTCGGCCGGGGTGCCGATGTACACGTCCAGATGCACGTCGTGGCCGCGCGCCACGAAGCGCTGCATGGTGCGCGGCAAGGGGGATTCCGCATCGGTGATGGTGTTGTCGATGATGCCGAGGTTCAGCCGGCCGCTGATGTGCTGCTTGAGCAGCGACGTGTCCATGCAGAAGGACTCGACCGCCATCAGCAACCGCTGCGTCGCCTCGTAGGTGGCGACACCGTGCTCGGTTAATCGAAAACCGCCCCGCCCCCGGTCGCACAGCTTCACCCCCAGCCGTGTCTCCAGGCTGGTCATCTGTTCGCTGATCGTCGATTGCCCGACGTTTAGCGCCGCTTGCGCGGCCGAGAAGCCGCCGCATTTAACGATCGCCACGAAAACTCGCAAGAGTTTCAGGTCCACATCGTGTAGTTGGATCACCCTTTTTCTCCCCCTCCCGCCCACATCGGAAATTCCGATTTGTGTATCTGATGATCAGCATTTTTCCAGCAGGAATCCTCTCGCATAGTCACGTCAACGGCGGTCGCGATCAAGCGCCGCCGTTCACCAAGAACACCAGAGGAGAGAGAGAAATGCAGAAAAACGGTTACGAGACGGGGCGCCTGGACTTGCCCTTCGTCGGGCATTGCACCTTCGCCAAGTCGCCGGTCTGCCTGGACTGGAACAACATCGACGCCGATGTGGCGATCCTCGGCGCACCGAACGACATGGGCACCCAGTGGCGCTCCGGCGCCCGCTTCGGACCGCGCGGCATCCGCGAGGCGTCGACGCTGTTTTCCTTCGGCCACTCCGGCGCCTACGACCACGAGGACGACACGCTCTACCTGACCCGCGACCAGGTGCGCATGGTCGACGTCGGCGACGCCGACATCGTCCACACCGATATGGCCGCCAGCAACGCAAATATCGAGTTCGCCGTGCGCAAGATCCTCGAATCGGGTGCCATGCCGGTGGTGCTCGGCGGCGATCACTCGATCCACGCTCCGGTGATCAAGGCCTACGAAGGACGCGGCCCGATCCACATCGTGCACTTCGACGCCCACCTGGACTTCGTCGACGAGCGCCACGGCGTGCGCTACGGCCACGGCAACCCGCTGCGCCGCGCCTCGGAGATGAACCATATCGAAGGCATGACGCAACTGGGCATCCGCAATGTCTCCTCGTCGAACCGCGACGACTACGACGCCGCGCGGGCCGCCGGCTCCCAGATCCTGTCGGTGCGCGATGTGCGCCGTCTTGGTACCGAAGCCGTACTCGAACACATCCCGGCCGGCGCCGCCTACTACATCACCATCGACATCGACGGCTTCGACCCATCGATCGCACCGGGCACCGGCACTCCCAGTCACGGCGGCTTCACCTATTACGAGGTGTTGGAAATCATTCAAGCATTGTCCAAGCGCAGCCAAGGCAACATTATCGGCATGGATCTCGTCGAGGTTGCCCCCGCCTACGACCAGGCCGACGTGACATCCATCCTCGCCGCGCAACTGCTGCTGAACAGCCTAGGCTTCATCTTCCATGACCGCGCCAGCAACAAGGCGCGCCACCAGTAAGCACGGCATCACGCACGGACACCCCGTTCGATACGGTCACCCACAAAACCCGCCGCCAAGATGCGGGTAATAGAGAACTATTGAGGAGAAACAAGATGGATGCAGTCGTACAGCAGTATCTGGAACGATTCGGCGTGTCGGAAGCGACGCGACGCTTTCTCGCCAAGCCGCAGAAGATGTTCATCGGCGGCGCCTGGCTCGACAGCAGCGACGGCCAGAGCTTCGATGTGATCGAACCGTCGACCGGCGGCCTGATCACCCGTGTCCCGGCCGGCCACGCCACCGACCTCGACCGTGCCGTGGCCGCCGCTCGGCGCCAGTTCGACGGCGGCGAATGGCGCCGCCTGAAACCACTGGAGCGCGAGCGTCTGCTGCACCGCCTCGCCGACCTGATCGAAGCCAACGCCACCGAACTGGCCGAACTCGAATCGATCGACATGGGCAAATCGGTGATCAATGCGCGCGCCGTCGATATTCAGGGCACGGTCGATACCTTCCGCTACTTCGCCGGCTGGGCGTCCAAGTTGCACGGTCGCACCGTCGAGCCCTCGCTGCCGGGCAACTACCTGGCGTACACCCGCAAGGAACCGCTCGGCGTGGTCGGCGCGATCGTGCCGTGGAATTTCCCGCTGCAGACCATGGCGTGGAAGCTCGCCGCCGCACTGGCGGTCGGCTGCACCACCGTCGTCAAACCGGCCGAACTGACCTCGCTGTCGACGTTGCGTTTTGCTGAGCTGGTCCAGGAAGCCGGCATCCCCGACGGCGTGGTCAACATCGTCACCGGGCGCGGCAGCGTGGTCGGCGCCGCGATGGCCAACCACCCGGGCATCGACAAGCTGACCTTCACCGGCTCGACACCGGTCGGCCGCAACGTTGGCCGAACCGCAGTCGACCAACTCAAACGCGTCACGCTGGAGCTGGGTGGCAAGTCGCCGGTGCTGGTGCTCGACGACGCCGATGTCGCCGCCGCCGCACGCGCGGTGGCCAACGGGGTGTTCTTCAACTCCGGTCAGGTCTGCGACGCCGGCACCCGCGCCTATGTGCATCGCAGCGTCTATGACGCCTTCCTGCAGGAGCTGATTGCCTACACCAGCACGCTGAAGATCGCCCCGGGCCTCGACCCGGACTGCTTCATCGGCCCGCTGGTGTCGGCTCAGCAGCAGGACCGCGTCACCGCCTATATCGACGTCGGCCGTCACGAGGGCGCCGAGCTGGTGTACGGCGGCGGCACCCTCGCCGGCCCGGGCTACTTCGTCGAGCCGACCATCTTCGCCCACTGTCGCAACGATATGCGCATCGTCCGCGAGGAAATCTTCGGCCCGGTACTGGCGACAGCGCCGTTCGACGACCTCGACGACGCTTTAACGCTGGCGAACGACTCGCCGTTCGGTCTGGCCGCAGCGATCTATTCCCGCGATCTGGGCCGCGTCCACAGCCTGATCCCGCGCCTCTCGACCGGCTCGGTATACGTCAATGCCCACGGCACCCTCGACCCGGCCATGCCGTTCGGCGGCTTCAAGGAATCCGGCTTCGGCAAGGACCTCGGCCCGGAGCAGCTCGACCATCTGATGGAGACCAAGGCCGTCTGGATCACCTTGCCCTGACTGCCGCGCCCTTTAGCCCCACACCAGCAGGACCCTACGCTGCGCGGCAAGCCAGCTGTAGCCGGCAACGCGCAACGGGGCTAAAGGAAGCCGGAAAACAAAGAGCAGACAACAAACCAGACTCCTTGTATTTGCATCGTTCTAATCTCTATCGCGATAGGGTACATCATGCAATCCCAGACAAAAGCGGCGGAATTGAAGGCGGCTCACGACGATCAACGTTCGATCGAAGGACATTCGATCGACTTTATTCCCGAACACGAAAGAACCGATAAGCTATCCAGCCAGGGCCCGTTCTGGTTTCTAGGCAACTTCACCTTCTTCACCATGACCATCGGCTTTGTGGGGCCCAGCGTCGGCTTGACCTCCTTCTGGACGACCATAGCCGGCACGCTGGGCATCATGTTCGGCACGCTATTCATGGCCTTTCACGGCTCGCAAGGCCCGCACCTGGGCCTACCCCAAATGATCCAGTCGAGGGCGCAGTTCGGCTATCGCGGCGTCATTCTGGTTCTGCTGGCCACCTTGTTCGTCTTTGCCGGCTTCAACATCGTCAATCTGGTCCTGATGATGCAAGGCCTGAAAACCCTGTTCAACTGGAACCCCATCCAGGTGGCCCTGGCCGTGACGCTGCCCGCCAGCATCCTGGCGATCCTGGGACACGACTGGATGCACCGCAGTTTCAAGTGGGCGCTCTATCTGTCGTTGCCGCTGTATGGCTTGGTTACCCTGGCCGTGCTGATGCACTGGGTGCATGACATCCCCTTGCCTCCGGTAGCGACTGGAGCCGCCGCGCCTGCCGCGCTGGGTTTCAACTGGACCGGGTTCATTGCGCAATTTGCGGCTGCAGCCAGCTACAACATCGCCTACGCTCCCTACGTATCGGACTATTCGCGTTATCTGCCCAAGAACACCCCCAGCGGGAAACTGATCGCCGCGGTATTCCTGGGGGCCTCCCTGTCGGGCGCCTGGATGATTGCCGTGGGTGGGTGGCTGGCCGATCACCTGCACGCGTCGGACGTGCTGGTCGCGCTCAATCAAGTCGGCAGCGATCTGGTTCCGGGCCTGGGCCCCGTCATCGTAGCCGTCACGATTCTGGCGTTTCTGCCGGTCATCGCGATGAACATCTACAGCGCGAAACTGACGGCCATCACCAGCGTCGACTCCTTCAAGAAGGTCCAACCCACGGCCAAGGCCCGCATTCTGGCCATTGTGTTCGTGGTGCTTCTGCAGCTCGGCGTCGCTCTCAGCATTTACACCTCGGGTAAAGGACTCTCCGTCCTGAACATCTACCTGGTGGTGATGCTGTATTTCCTGGTGCCGTGGACCGCGGTCAACCTGACGGATTACTTCTTCGTCCGAAAAGGCCGCTACGCCATCCCGCATTTCTTCCTGCCGCACAAGAACATCTACGGCTCGTGGGGAGCGCGCGGCCTGCTCTCCTACGCCGTTGGCTTCGTAGCGATGATCCCGTTCTTCTGCATCTTCGACGGCGACCACCCCGTCTACGTCGGCCCACTGGCCAAGGCACTCGGCAGTGTCGACCTCGCCTGGCTAGTCGGCCTGATCGTGTCCGGGGTCGCCTATTACGGGTTCTGCCGCTCGCTGGACCTGAAGCGAGAAGAAGCGGTGATCCGGCAGATAGAGCGAACCTCTCCTGAGTTCACAACGGGCGACAAGCGAGCCTAGGCAGCCATGCCGCCTCGCCATGATCAAGACTTTAGTGAGATAGCCATGTCTACCAAACAATTCGACTACATCATCATCGGAGCGGGATCCGCCGGTTGCGTACTCGCCAATCGCCTGAGCGAAGACACCGATGTTTCCGTACTGGTACTGGAATACGGCGGCAGCGACCGCAGCGTCATCATCCAGATGCCGAGCGCGTTCTCGATGCCGATGAACACCAAGAAGTACAACTGGCACTTCGAGACAGAGCCGGAACCGCATCTTAACGGTCGTCGCCTGCATTGCCCGCGCGGCAAGGTGCTGGGCGGCTCCTCATCGATCAACGGCCTGGTCTACATCCGTGGCCATGCCTACGACTTCGACGAATGGGAAGAGCTGGGCGCCAAGGGCTGGGGCTATCGCAACTGCTTGCCCTATTTCCGCCGCGCCGAGAACTACAAGTTCGGCGGGGACGACTATCGCGGTGCGGACGGCCCCTTGAGCACCAACAACGGCAACAATATGCAGAACCCGCTGTATGGCGCCTGGGTGGAGGCCGGCGCACAAGCCGGCTACATCAAGACCGAGGACTGCAACGGCCACATGCAGGAAGGCTTCGGCGCGATGCACATGACCGTCAAGAATGGCGTGCGCTGGTCGACGGCCAATGCCTACCTGCGCCCCGCCATGCAGCGACCGAACCTGACGGTCGTGACCAAGGCGATGACGCGCCAGATCCTGCTGGAGGGAAAACGTGCGGTCGGCGTGATCTACGACCAGGACGGCGTGACGCATACCGTACGCTGCAAGCGCGAGGTACTGGTGTCGTCCGGGCCGATCGGCTCGCCGCACTTGCTGCAGCGCTCCGGCATCGGTCCGGCGGACGTACTGCGCAAGGCGGGGATTGCGGTGAAGCACGATCTTCCCGGGGTTGGCGAGAACCTGCAGGATCACGCCGAAATCTACATCCAGTACGCCTGCAAGGAACCGATCACGCTCAACGGCAAGATGGGATGGTTCGGCAAGCTGATGATCGGCGTGCGCTGGTTGCTGTTCAAGGATGGGCTCGGCGCGAGCAACCACTTCGAAGCGGGCGGCTTCATCCGCTCCGATGTCGGCCTGCGCTGGCCGGACATCCAGTTCCACTTCCTGCCGGCGGCGATGCGCTACGATGGCGACAAGCCGTTCAAGGGGCATGGCTTCATGGTGCTGACCGGGCCGAACAAGCCCAAGAGCCGCGGCTATGTCCGTGTGCGTTCGGCCGACCCCTACGCCCACCCGGAGATTCAATTCAACTACCTGCAAAGCGAAGAAGACCGCGAGGGCTTCCGCCGCTGCGTCCGACTGACCCGTGAAATCATCGGCCAGCCGGCCATGGACCGCTACCGCGAGGCCGAACTGGCGCCGGGGCCCAAGGTCAACTCCGACGAGGAAATCGACGCCTTCGTCCGGGCGAATCTGGAAAGCACCATGCACCCTTGCGGTTCCTGCCGCATGGGCGAGGACGACATGGCGGTGGTCGACTCGGAACTGCGCGTGCGCGGCATTCAAGGCCTGCGCGTGATCGACTCATCGGTGTTCCCGACCGAGCCGAACGGCAATCTGAATGCGCCGACCATCATGTTGGCCGAGCGCGCCGCCGACCTGGTGCGCGGCAAGCCAACGCTGCCGCCGTCGGAGGCCCCGGTCGGGCTGGCCGCGAAGTGGGAAACACAGCAGCGCACCCACGCGCCGGCGCGAGCGGTCGAGGTGTGAGCTAGCGACGACCATCCCCGCGCTTTCCTCGGCCGGTTGCACCGGTCGGCACAAAGGGCCAATCCTACGGGGTTGGCTCTTTGCATTAATAATGGCGGTAGCGAAGGGGCGCTGGACGCGCCCCCATCCACCCCGGGCACGGCCGGACGCGTTACCATGTCGCCCAGCCTGAGACAGCGCCGCCATCCTTACCGCCCCATGAATCAACCGCCCAGTACCTTCCCCCGTTTTGGCGCCGACAAGGCGAGTGACCTCGTCGAGCCGCCCCAGACCGAGTCGCGCCCGCTCATCGCCGCCCGCAGCGACGAGGAACTGGCATTGACCTGGCTGGCCGAGTACGCCGACAGCCCCCGTACCCAGGCGAGCTACCGCAAGGAAGCCGAGCGCCTGCTGCTGTGGTTGCGCCCGCAGCAGCTCACTCTGGCTCGCCTCAACCGCGAGGACGTGCTGGCCTACGAGCGCTTTCTATTGAATCCGCCGGTCGACTGGCTGGGGCCGGCCCGGCCGCGCCACCACCCCGACTGGCGACCGTTGACCGGCCCGCTGTCGCCCGGCAGCGTCCGGCATGCGATGACGGTGCTCGGTGCCCTGTTCGGCTACCTGATCGACGCGGGAGTGCTGCGCGGCAATCCGTTCCGCCTGGTCAAGAAACGCCGCTCCGGCAGCACGGCCAAGCACCTCGGCGTGGAGCGCTTCCTGGACAACGCCAGCTGGCAGTGGGTTCTGGACGAAATCGAGCGGCTCCCCCGGGACACGCCGCGCCAGCAGGATCACGCAGCGCGAGCCGAGTGGCTGTTCACCCTGCTGTACCTGACCGGCGCCCGACGCAGCGAGATCGCCCAGGCACGGATGGGCGACTGCTTCGAGCGGCGTGGCCGCTGGTGGTGGCGCGTCCACGGCAAGGGCGGCAGTGTCGCCGACGTGCCGATCGGCGAGGAGCTGCTGGGCGCACTGGGGCACTATCGACGGCAACTCGGCCTGCCCGAGCGCCCCGCCCCGGAAGAAGAAAACCCGATGGTGGCCCGGGTCACCGGCAGCGCCGAGAAACGTCTCGAACCGCTGTCGGACAAGTCGATCTACCTGATCGTGCGCGAGGTGCTGCGTCGCGCCGCCTCGCGCTGCGACGAGCCAGCCAGCCGCCAGGCGTTGCAGTCGGCCAGTACGCACTGGCTGCGCCACACCGCCGCCAGCCACCAGCTCGACGCCGGCGTGCCGCTGTTGATGGTCAGCCAGAACCTGCGCCACGCCAGCATCCAGACCACCCGGCGCTATCTGCACAGCGAGGAAGACGCCCGACACGGCGAGACCGACAAGCACACCATGACGCGACGCGACAAGCCGGATTCGCTATGATGCCGGCAACATAAACCACCCCGTCGCATCATGTCCCTGCTGAAACAAGAAAAAAGCCTGCTACTGGCCGCGCTGGTTGCCATCGCCGGATTCGCACTGGAGCACACCCTGATGGAAGGCGGCCGCCTGATGGCCGGCGCCATCGCCCTGGCCCTGCTGGCCGTGATCATCGGCGTCGCGCTGCGCGTGGCGCACCACGCCGAGATGTTGGCCGAAAAGCTCGGCGAGCCTTACGGCACGATGATCCTGACGCTGGCCGCGGTGGCGGTCGAGGTGGTGATCCTGGCGATCATGATGCTCGCCGGCGGCAGCCCGACGCTGGCGCGCGACACGGTGTATTCGGCGCTGATGCTGGACATTAACGGCATCCTCGGCATAGCCGCGGTCATCGGCGGCCTGAAGTACGGCGAACAGCCGTACAACCTCGATTCGGGCAATAGCTACGTGTCGATGCTGCTGGTGGCGGTCGGAGTATCGATGTTCGTGCCGGAGTTCGTCCCCGGCGACAAGTGGCAGGCGTTCTCGGCGTTCAACATCGTGGCGATGCTGGTTCTGTACGGGCTATTCCTGCGGATGCAGACCGGCCGGCACAGCTACTTCTTCAGCTACAGCCCGCCCGGCAAGGCACATGACGAAGATGAACACGACACCGCCGCGATCCGCACCGGCCGCCACGCCGGCCTACTGCTGGTCAGTATCGTGCTGATCGGCGTGCTGTCCGAACTGATGGCCGCCTTCCTCGGCAAGGGGCTGGAGGGGAGCGGCCTGCCGACGATCATCCCGGCGATCATCGTCGCGCTGATCTCGGCCAGCCCGGAGATACTCACCGCGATGCGCGCCGCGCTCGACAACCGGATGCAGGCGGTGCTGAACATCGCGCTCGGCGCCTCGCTCGCCACCGTGGTGCTGACCATCCCGGTGATCGAGGGCATCGCGCTCTACACCGGCCAGCCGATCGAGATGGGCATGACGCCAATCCAGACCACGCTGATGCTGCTGACCTTGCTGGTCGCCGCGATCAACCTGAACGACGGCGAGACCAACGCGATCGAGGGCTATACGCACGCTGCGCTGTTCGCGACCTTCCTGTTTCTGTCCGGCATCGGGCTGTAGGTCACCCGCCCCTTCAAAAGGCAGGAAAGACAAAGGGCACCCGAGGGTGCCCTTTTCTGTCTGGATCGCCTTTTAGACGGTGCGTCGGCTCAGAACAGCTCGCCGGTCCGTCCGGTCTGCGACTTGCAGGCGATCACCAGCGCCCGGTTGATCGCCTCTTTCTTGCTGACGCCCCACCACTCGATCATCTTGTCGAGCGACTTCTGCGCCTCGCGCGACAGCTCGACGGTCAGCGACAGCTCCTGCAAGCGCGCCCGGCGCAGTGCCCGGCTGCGACGCTTGCGCTCGGCCACCGTCATCGCCTGCTCGCCCAGCGGCTTGCGGCCCGGCTTCTTCTTGACGCCGCCGATCAGGTCGAAAGTGTAGTGGTCGCAGGGGTCTCGCATGGGAAAGGTGACGGGTCACGACAGGGGGCGCAAGAATAGCATGAATCTTCAGAGAAAGGTTGGCCGAACACGGCGCCGCGCCGGGCCCCGGTTTCCACGCTTGCGACGCCCGCCCTCCACTTATGCAATGTGCAAAAATCGCGCAGCCAACACCGTGACGAAGGGGTTGGCGACAGTCGCCAATAATCGTTTCCCCCGACATTACCGTGTAAAATCGGCCTTTTTCATAAAAAGGTGGACGCCATGCAAGAGCAAGCTGTCGCAGCACGCGACAAGTCAGCGCCCCCCAGCACCTCGGAACCAACGCTACACCGCAGCCTCAAGGCCCGCCACCTGTCCATGATCGCCATCGGCGGCTCGATCGGCACCGGCCTGTTCGTTGCCTCCGGCGCCTCGGTCGCCAGCGCCGGTCCCGGCGGTGCGATCGCCGCCTACCTGCTGATCGGCATCATGGTCTATTTCCTGATGACCAGCCTCGGCGAGCTGGCCGCCCACATGCCGGTCTCGGGCTCGTTCGCCACCTACGGCGCGCGCTTCGTCGACCCGGCGTTCGGCTTCGCGCTCGGCTGGAACTACTGGTACAACTGGGCCGTGACGATCGCGGTGGAGCTGGCCGCCGCGCAGCTAGTGATGAACTACTGGTTCCCGGACATACCCGGCATCTACTGGAGCGCCACCTTCCTGGCGCTGATGTTCCTGCTCAATTACGTGTCGGTGAAGGGCTTCGGCGAGGCCGAATACTGGTTCGCGCTGATCAAGGTGGTCACCGTGATCATCTTCATCGTCACCGGCGTGCTGATGATCGTCGGCATCCTGCGCGGCGGCGCACCGGCCACCTTCGCCAACTTCACCATCGGCGATACGCCGTTTGCCGGCGGCATCCCGGCGATGATCGGCGTGGCGATGATCGCCGGCTTCTCGTTCCAGGGCACCGAACTGATCGGCGTGGCCGCCGGCGAATCGGAAGACCCGCGCCGCAACATTCCGCGCGCGATCCGCAGCGTGTTCTGGCGGATCCTGCTGTTCTACGTGCTGGCGATCTTCATCATCGGCGCGCTGATCCCGTACACCGACCCGAGCCTGCTGAAGAACGACGTCAAGGACATCGGCGTCAGCCCGTTCACCCTGGTGTTCAAGCACGCCGGCCTTGTATTCGCCGCCGGCCTGATGAACGCGGTGATCCTGACCGCGGTGCTGTCGGCCGGCAACTCGGGCATGTATGCCTCGACCCGGATGCTGTATGTGATGGCGACCGAAGGCATGGCGCCGAAGCTGTTCGCCAAGCTGTCGAGCAACGGCGTGCCGCGCAACGCGCTCTACGCCACCACCGCGGTCGGCGCGCTGTGCTTCCTGACCTCGCTGTTCGGCGACAAGACCGTCTACCTGTGGCTGCTCAACACCTCGGGCATGACCGGCTTCATCGCCTGGCTCGGCATCGCGATCAGCCATTACCGCTTCCGCAAGGGCCTGCACGCGCAGGGCCTCTCGATCGAGGATCTGCCCTACCGCGCCAAGCTGTTCCCGTTCGGACCAGTCTTCGCCTTCGCGCTGTGCCTGATCATCGCGCTCGGCCAGGACTACCAGGCGTTCAGCAAGGACACCATAGACTGGGCCGGCGTCGTCGCCACCTACGTCGGCATCCCTCTATTCCTGGCGATCTGGTGGGGCTACCGCCTGAAAAACAAGACCCGCTTCGTGAAGTACAAGGAGATGGACCTGGACGGTCATCACGTCCACTGAACCGTCTCGCTACACAAACAACCCGGCCTCGTGCCGGGTTTTTGTTTGCCGGTGTTCGGCCAACCCTACGGGCTTGACACCGCCATCGTTATATTTTGTTATATATATCGATAACAATCAGCCAGCCCTCGCATGAAACTCCACCCTCTCGCGGTCGCGGTCGTCGCGGCCACCTCGCTCGCCCTGCTGGTCGGCGCCGACAGCGACGCCGATAGTCACCGCCTCGGCGGCCAGGGCAGCGTCAGCCGCCAGGACGAAAACGCCTTCTCGATGCCGGCCGACAATCTCGGCGAGGCGCACCGCGCCGACTTCCTGACCGGCGTCTCGCTGTTTCGCAAGACCTGGTCGGACAGCATCGCCGCCAGCAACCCGCGCCCCGGACTCGGCCCTTTCTTCAACGCCCGCTCCTGCGTCGCCTGCCACCCCGGCGACGGCCGCGGCGCACCGCCCGAGCAGATCGCCGGCCAGCCTGCGGAGCCGCCGCTCGCCTTGCTGTTGCGGCTGTCGATTCCCGCCCAGAAAGGCACACAGCCCGAGCCGGTATACGGCGGCCAGTTCACCACCGAGGCGGTCGCCGGCATCGCGCCGAAAGGCCGGGTCGAGATCAGTTATCGAAGCATTGCCGGCCGCTACGGCGATGGCACGCCCTACCAGCTGCAAAAGCCCGACTACCGGCTGACCACACTCGGCTACGGCTCACTGCATCCGCTCATCCAGGTCTCGCCACGCATCGCCCCGCAGATGATCGGCCTGGGCCTATTGGAGGCAATTAGCGGCGGGGACATCGTCGCCAACGCCCGCCGCCAGCACGGCGACCCGGATGGCATCGCCGGCAGGGTCAACCGGGTCGCCGATCACGAGCGCGGCGCCGACGCCGTCGGCCGCTTCGGCTGGAAGGCCAACGTCGCGAGCCTGTCGCAACAGATCCTCAACGCCTTCAACGCCGACCTCGGCGTCACCTCGGACGCGTTGCCACGAGAGGACTGCCCGCCCGGCCTCGCCGCCTGCCGCCCGCACCCGCCGGAGCTGACCGCGCACCAGTTCGAACCGCTGTTGGTCTACAGCCGCCTACTGGCCGTACCGGCCCAGCGCGATGCCGACAGTGCAGCGGTGCGGCGCGGCCGCCAGCTGTTCGCCACGGCACGCTGCGCCGTCTGCCACCAGCCGCGCTACCGAACCGGCGAGCTGGCTGGCTTTCCCGAGCTGAGCGGTCAAGTCGTCTACCCATACACCGACCTGCTGCTGCACGACATGGGCGAAGACCTGGCCGACCACCGACCGGACGGGCTCGCCAACGGCCGGCAATGGAAGACGCCGCCACTGTGGGGCATCGGCCTGTTCCCGACGGTGAATGACCACAGCCGCTACCTGCACGACGGCCGGGCACGGAATCTGGCCGAGGCAGTGCTGTGGCACGACGGCGAGGCGCGCGCCAGCCGCGAGCGCTTCCGCACGATGAACGCGGCCGACCGCGCCGCGCTGCTGGCCTTCCTCGGCTCGCTCTAGCCATGAAAAAACGGCGCCGCGGCGCCGTTTCATTTCGGTAAGTGCATCTTCACAGCGGCAGCAGCCGCAGCACGATCACCGCCATCGCCGCGGCCAGCGCATCGTCGATCATCACGCCGAAACCGCCGTGCACCTTGGCGTCCAGCCAGCGGATCGGCCACGGTTTGGCGATGTCGAACAGCCGGAACAGCAGGAACGCCGCCAGCCAGCCGACCGCTGTCGGCGGCGCCAACGCCAGCACGGCCAGCATCGCCACGATCTCGTCGACGACGATGCCGCCGTAGTCGTGCACGCCGAGTGCCCTCCCGGTCACCTCGCAGGCCCAGCAGCCAAGCGCAAACAGCGGCAGACAGGCCGCGAGCAACAGGTTGGCCGAAAGGCCCGCCCACAGCCACAGTGCCGCCAGCGGCAGCGCGACCAGCGTGCCCCAGGTGCCCGGCGCCTTGCGCGCGAGCCCCGAGCCGAAACCGAAGGCGATGAAATGCGCCGGGTGGCGGCGCAGGAACGCCCAGTCGGGCTTAAGCAAAGTGGTCATAGCCCATCCTGGCAAGGGTCATCGGCCGGCCCGCCGCGTCGGTGACGCGCAGGCCGGCCTCGGCGTCTATCGTACCGATCCGGGTCAGCCGCACGCCGAGCGACGCGCTCAACGCCGCGATCGCGTCGCGCTGCGCCGGCTCGGCGGTGAACAGCAGTTCATAGTCGTCGCCACCGGCGGCAATGCAGTCGGCCAGCGCCTCGCGCCGTTCGGCCAACCACGGCGCGGTCGGCAGCGCGTCGAAGTTCAGCGTCGCACCGACGCTGGAGCGCTCGAGGATATGCTGCAGGTCGCCGGCCAAGCCATCCGACACGTCGAGGCAGGCGCGCGCCAGCGGCAGCAAGGCCTGACCGAGCTCGACGCGCGGCGTCGGCCAGTCGAGCTTCTGCTGCGCGGCGGCACTCACCTCGGCCGGCGGCGTCACGTCGCCCTTCAGGCGCTGGCGCACCGCCAGCGCGGCGAGGCCCAGTTCGCCGCTGACCCAGATGTCGTCGCCGACCCGGGCCGCGTCGCGGCGCAAGGCGACGCCGTGCGGGGTTTCGCCGAACACCGTCACCGACAGCGTCAGCGGGCCGCGGGTGGTGTCGCCGCCGATCACCGCCACGCCATGCTGTTCGGCCAAGGTGAAGAAGCCGTCGGCGAACGCCGCCACCCACGCCTCGTCCATGCTCGGCAGCGCCACCGACAGCACCACCCAGCGCGGCACCGCGCCCATCGCCGCCATATCGGACAGGTTGACCGCGAGGGTCTTGTGGCCGAGCGCGCGCGGGTCGACGTCGGCGAAGAAGTGCCGCCCCTCGACCAGCATGTCGACCGACACGTGCAGGTCGCAGCCGGGCGACGGGCGGACGATCGCCGCATCGTCGCCGACGCCGAGCACCGCGTTGTGCGCGCTGCGGGTGAAGTAGCGGCGGATCAGATCGAATTCGTTCATCGGTTTTACCGGTTCAGACAGCAAAACACCCGCCGGCGGCGGGTGTTGCGGGCAACTGAGCGTGCGCTCAGGATTCGCGACGCTTGGCGCGCTGGGCCGCCACTTCGTCGGCGCGCACATCGGCCGCCAGCTTGTCGAGCACGCCGTTCACAAACTTGTGACCGTCGGTGCCGCCGAAGGTTTTGGCGATCTCGATCGCCTCGTTGATGATCACCGGATACGGCGTCTCGACGTTGTTGATCAGTTCGTGCGCCGCCATCAACAGGATGGCGCGCTCGACCGGGCTGACCTCGTCGGCCGGGCGCTCGTAGTACGGCGCCAGACGGCTGGACAGGCTCTCCGCCTCGTTCAGCACGCCGAACAGGATGCCGCGGAACAGCGCTTCGTCGGCCTTGGCGAAGTAGTCGTTCTCGCGCAGGTGGCGTTCGATGATCGAAGCCGGACGGTCGGAGTTAAGCTGCCATTCGTAGATGCCCTGAACGGCAAACTCGCGGGCACGGCGTCGTGCGGTTTTCATGAGACTTCCTTCAAAAGATCGGGCGGGCAAGGTTGGCCGAATCGGCCGACCTTACGCGCGCAAGGCGGATTGCAGGTTCGCCATTTCCACCGCGGCGCGGGCGGCGTCGGCGCCCTTTTCCAGCATGCGCACTTCGGCCTGCTCGTCGTTCTCGGTGGTCAGGATCGCATTCGCAATCGGGATGCCGGCGTCGAGGCCGACACGGGTCACGCCCGCGCCGGATTCGTTCGACACCAGCTCGAAGTGATAGGTCTCGCCGCGGATCACCGCGCCCAGCGCCACCAGCGCATCGAAACGGCCGCTCTTGGCCATGCCCTGCAACACCAGCGGCACCTCAAGCGCCCCCGGCACGGTGGCGAGCGTCACGTTCTCGGCCTTCACGCCCAGACGCGCGAGTTCGGCCAGGCAAGCGTCGCGCAGGCCGTGGCAGACGTTCTCGGTGAAGCGCGCCTGTACGATGCCGATGCGCAGCGCTTGGCCGTCGAGGTTGGGTTCCAGGCGTTTGATGGCGTCAAGCATGGTGTTCTCGCAGCGAAATGTCGGAAAGTGCGCGATTTTAACCGATTTCGACGTGGACGTGTTCCGGCTGGATGAAGCCGGTCACCTCCAGGCCGAAGCCGGTCAGGCTCGGCAGGCTGGATTTGCTCGCCATCAGCTTCATCTTGCCGACGCCGAGCGAGGTCAGCATCTGCGCACCGATGCCGAAGGTCTTGCTGTCCCACTTCGGCGCCTTCGGCGCATCGGCGGACGGCAACGCCCGCTCGAGCAGCACCTCGCCGGTTTCGTTGCTATGCAGCAGCACCACCACGCCGCAGCCCTGCTCCTCGATCGCTTCGAGCGCGTTCGGGATGGTCCAGCTGTGCGCACGGCCGAGCGGGTCCAACAGATCGATCACCGACAGCGGCTCGTGCACGCGCACCAGGGTTTCTTCGCCCGGCTTCGGCTCGCCCTTGACCAGCGCCAGGTGGGTCGCGCGGGTCAGCGCGTCGCGGAACGCGAACAGCTCGAAGCTGCCCCACGGCGTGTCGACCAGGCGCGAGCCGACCTTCTCGATCAGGCATTCGGTCTGGCTGCGGTAGTGGATCAGGTCGGCGATGGTGCCGATCTTGAGGTCGTGTTCCTTGGCGAACTCGATCAGGTCCGGCAGACGCGCCATGGTGCCGTCGTCGTTCATGATCTCGCAGATCACCCCGGCCGGCTCCAGCCCGGCCAGCTGCGACAGGTCGCAACCGGCCTCGGTATGGCCGGCGCGCACCAGCACGCCGCCAGGCTGTGCCTTGAGCGGGAAGATATGGCCCGGCTGCACCAGGTCGGACGGCTTGGCGCCCTTCTTCACCGCGGCAAGCACGGTGCACGCACGGTCGGCGGCGGAGATGCCGGTGGTGACGCCCTCGGCGGCTTCGATCGACACGGTGAAGTTGGTGCTGTAGACGGTGCCGTTATTGCTGACCATCAGCGGCAGGTCGAGCTGCCGACAGCGTTCGGCCGACAGGGTCAGGCAGATCAGGCCGCGGCCGTACTTGGCCATGAAGTTGATCGCTTCCGGGGTAACGTGCTCGGCGGCCATTACCAGGTCGCCTTCGTTCTCGCGGTCTTCGGCGTCCACCAGCACGACCATTTTGCCGGCCTTGATGTCGGCGATGATGTCCTGAATCGGAGAGATGCTCATTATTTACCCAATCCTATTCTACTTCCGATCAAAATAGCTAAGATCTGAGGGGCCGCCATTATTAGCAACAGGGCAAGCCCAATCAGAACAACAACTACTCGCTTTATCTTTTTTTCGGCTTGACGCCAAAGCTTAAATCTTTGCGTTACCGTCTTATCAGATGACTTTGGCAAAAGTACATCTAGAGTTCTATGGGCCAGCAGAAACGTGTTGTAAGCTGCAACCACAATCATTACATAAGCGCTTACATACACTGCTATTTCATAAGCCCATCCTGACAGCCCCAATAGATTCTCATTTTCTATGACATATTTGAGAACGCCGGCCATCCCAGCAACAAAGACTGTCACTTCAACATAGTATTTAAAGTTCTCAGCAAAGTCTTTTGAGAACATTTTCTCCGACATATTCACTGCCCGCAATCGCTTAAAGCCAATTCAAGCATGGCGTAACCGTCGTGCCTGTGCCGGGCGACTTCGACCAGCGGCAAGGGTTGGCCAAACAAGGGGCCGTCAGTCACCAGCGTATGGAACTCGCCCGCTTCACCGCACGGGTCGATGCCGTCGGCGAGCATCTTGTCGATCAGCGCCGCGTCGAGCGTCGCGCCCAGATAGCCATCGGACGGCATCAGCTGTTCGTTGACCACCACGATCACCGCCTTGAAACCGGCGGCGACGAACTCGTTGACGAGATCGATGCGCCGCTCCTGCCACAGCGGCAAGCTGGCTTCGAGCCCGGCGCGGGCGCAGACCTTTTCTTCCCACTCGCGGTGCGCGTCCAGATCGATGTCGCCGAATACCGCCAGCTCGGCGCCGTCGGCCCGCAGCTTCTGCAGCGCGTCGACGAATACTTCTTCATAGCTCTGCCAGCTGGCGTTGGCGGTGACCAAGGGCAGGCCCATCGCCGCCGCTTGTGCGTACATCACCTCGGGGCGCACCCCATGCGAGCGGCTGCGCGCGCCGTCCTCATCGAGCATATTGAACAGCGCCAACGACCGGCCGCCGGTCTTGAGGGTGCGATAGAGCGCCAGGCAGGAATCCTTGCCGCCGCTCCAGGAGGCAACGAAGCGCTTGCCGGCTAGCGACATCAGGCCTGGCCCCGCTGCGCCATCACCCGCTCGACCGTGTCGACGATCGCCTGCGTCTGCGGGTCGATCTCGATATTGATCGCGTCGCCGGCCTTGCGCCACGCCAGGTTGGTGCGTTGCATCGTTTCCGGGATCAGATGGACGCAGAAGGCGTTGTCCTTCACCTCGCCGATGGTCAGACTGCAGCCGTCGATGCCGATGTAGCCCTTGGTGAACACGTAGCGGGCGTACTCGGCCGGCAGGCGGAACCAGATGGTGCGGTTGTTCGGGATGTCGATCACCTCGAGCACTTCGGCCAACGCGATGATGTGACCGGACATCGCATGGCCGCCGATCTCGTCGCCGAACTTGGCGGCGCGCTCGACGTTGACCCGGTCGCCAACCTGGAGCTCGCCGAGGTTGGTCACGCGTAGCGTTTCCTGCATCAGGTCGAACGACACCCGGTCGCCATCGACCCGGGCGACGGTCAGGCAGCAGCCGTTGTGGGCGATGGACGCACCCAGCTCGATGCCGGGCAGCAATTCGGCCGGCAGACGCAGGATGTGGGTGCGGAACTGCTGTTTTTCTTCGATGGCGACGACTTCGGCCGTGCCCTGGACGATACCGGTGAACATGCGGGGCCTCGTGGAGACGACACCGGCCGCCGGGCGGCGACCGGCCAAAGCCCCATGATAGCGGAAACCGCCCGCCCCGCCGAGCTTGGCCGAACGGGCGTTTGGAGCCGGATCAGAAGCGTTGCGTCCAGCGGGGTTGACTGACGGGTCATCGCATTTCGTTTTCTTTAGAATCATTTGCATTGCAACACGATGGCGCACCACGCAAATCCCCCATCGCGACAGGTTCTTAAGGTAAAATCACCTGTTTTGTTTCACGCAGCCCGAACCACGATGTCCACCGAACTGACGAAAATCGCCGAAGAAGTCGCCCGCCGCCGCACCTTCGCCATCATCTCCCACCCCGACGCGGGTAAAACCACGCTGACCGAGAAGCTCTTGCTGTTCTCGGGCGCGATCCAGATGGCCGGCACGGTAAAAGGCAAGAAGACCGGCAAATTTGCGACGTCGGACTGGATGGAGATCGAGAAACAGCGCGGCATCTCGGTCGCGTCGTCGGTGATGCAGTTCGACTACCGCGACCACACGGTCAACCTGCTCGACACCCCGGGCCACCAGGACTTCTCGGAAGACACCTACCGGGTGCTGACCGCGGTGGACAGCGCGCTGATGGTGATCGACGCGGCCAAGGGCGTGGAAGCGCAGACGATCAAGCTGCTCAACGTCTGCCGCCTGCGCAACACGCCGATCGTCACCTTCATGAACAAGTACGACCGCGAGGTGCGCGATTCGCTCGAGCTGCTCGACGAAGTGGAAAGCGTGCTGGACATCCGCTGTGCGCCGGTGACCTGGCCGATCGGCATGGGCAAGACCTTCCGCGGCGTGTACCACATGCTGCGCGACGAGGTGCTGCTGTTCGAGGCCGGCACCGAAAAGATCAGCCTCGACGTCGAAGTGATCCAGGGCATCGACAACCCGCGTCTGGACGAGCTGTTCCCGCTCGAGATGGAACAGCTGCGGATGGAGATCGAGCTCGTGAAGGGTGCCTCGCATCCATTTGTATTGGAAGAATTCCTGGCCGGCACGCTCACGCCGGTATTCTTCGGCTCGGCGATCAACAACTTCGGCGTGCGCGAAATCCTCAATGCGCTGATCGACTGGGCGCCGATGCCGGCGCCGCGCGACGCGACCGCGCGTGACGTGGCGCCGACCGAAGAGCCATTCTCCGGCTTCGTGTTCAAGATCCAGGCGAATATGGACCCGAAACACCGCGACCGGATCGCCTTCCTGCGCGTGTGCTCGGGCAAGTTCGAACGCGGCATGAAGATGAAGCACCTGCGCCTGAACCGCGACATCGCCGCGTCGAGCGTGGTGACCTTCATGTCGCACGACCGCGAGATCGTCGAGGAGGCGTTCGCCGGCGACATCATCGGCATCCCCAACCACGGCAATATCCAGATCGGCGACAGCTTCTCCGAGGGCGAACAGCTGGCGTTCACCGGCATCCCGTTCTTTGCGCCGGAACTGTTCCGCTCGGTGCGGATCCGCAACCCGCTGAAGATGAAGCAGCTGCAGAAGGGCCTGCAGCAGCTCGGCGAAGAAGGCGCGGTGCAGGTGTTCAAGCCGCACAGCGGCGGCGACCTGATCCTCGGCGCGGTCGGCGTGCTGCAGTTCGAGGTGGTCTCGTCGCGCCTGGCCGGCGAATACGGCGTCGACGCGCTGTTCGAATCGGCCAGTATCTGGTCGGCGCGCTGGGTGTCGTGCGACGACCGCAAGAAGCTCGAGGAATTCGAGCGGGCCAATCTGCACAATCTGTCGATCGACGCCGGCGGCAACCTCGCCTACCTCGCGCCGAACCGCGTCAACCTGCAGCTGACGCAGGAACGCTGGCCGGACATTGTGTTCCACGAGACCCGCGAGCACGCGGTGAAGCTCAACGACTGATGGCGATCGCCGACTGGTTCAACCACCTCGAGCACGGCTACGTGACCGACCTGATGCGGTCGATCGGGCTGATCGTGATCCTGATCGTGGTGCGGGCGGTGATCCTGCGCTCGCTATCGGCCAACCCGCACATCCCGATCGAGGCACGCCGGCGCTGGTCGGTGAACCTGCGCAACGCCGGGTTCCTGCTCGGCCTGTTCGGCCTGGTCACCATCTGGGCGCGCGAGCTGGAGACCTTCGCGCTGTCGATGGTGGCGTTCGTCGCCGCGATGGTGGTGGCGACCAAGGAGCTGATCATGTGCGTGGGCGGGGCGTTCCTACGCACGATGAGCAACAGCTACACGCTCGGCGACCATATCGAGGTCGGCCAGTACCGCGGCCGGGTGGTGGACATCACGCTATTCTCCACCACCATCATGGAGATCGGCCCGAACCACGCGGCGCACCAGTTGACCGGGCGGGCGATCAGCCTGCCCAACAGCCTGATGCTGACCCACGCGGTAATCCGCGAAAATTACATGGGCGACTTCGTGGTGCACGTCATCACCGTGCCGGCGCCGTACTCGCTCGACCCGGCCAGTACCGAGGCGATGCTGCTCGATACCGCGCGCACCATCTGCGACCCCTTCCTCGCCGACGCCCGCCGCCACATGAACCACATCGAAGAGCGCTACCTGATCGACATCCCGTCGGTCGAGCCGCGCATCGCGATCCAGCCAGTCGACGACAAGCTGTACCGGCTGCTCCTGCGCGTCGCCATCCCGGCAAAGGAGCGCCATCGCGTCGAGCAGGCGATCCTGCACCGCTTCATGTTCCGGACTTACGGCAGCAAGCCCGAGGCAGAAACGGTCGCTCACGCCAATTAGAGCAATTGCTTCAAACATGTGATATGCTCGCGCTTTATGTGACCGACCTCCTCCTTCCCGTCGCCATGAGCAAGACGCGCATCAAGACCTACGACCGCATCGTCCAGGAGAGCCTGAAGCTATTCAACGAACAGGGCGAACGCAGCATCACCACCAACCACATCGCCGCGCACCTGGGCATCAGTCCGGGCAACCTCTACTACCACTTCCGCAACAAGGAAGAGATCGTCTACCAGATCTTCCTGCAGTACCGCGACTTCATCAATGAACGCCTGTCCGTGCCGTCCGACCGCCGCATGACGGTCGACGACCTGGTGAATTACCTCGATACCGCCTTCCTGGCGATGTGGCAGTTCCGTTTCATGTTCTACGACCTGCCGGGCCTGTTGGCGCGCAACCCGCAGATGCAGTCGGACTACCACCAGTTCGTGCACACCGAGATGAAGGGCATCCTCACCGGCCACTTCCGCGAGTTCATCAAGCTGGGCTTACTGAAGATGGACGAGGCCGACATCGAACCGATCACCCTCAACATCTGGCTGGTGGTGAAGTTCTGGTTCGCCTTCGAGCAGACCGCCTGGCCCGACGTGCCGATCACCGAGGCATCGAGCCGCCGCGGCGTGCGCCAGGTGCTGTCGCTGCTCAAGCCCTACGTTCAGGCTGACTTCATGCCGGTGTTCGAGCAGCTGACGGCGCGCTACGCAGACTGATCACCGTTCTGCCCGCCCAGCATGAAAAACCCCCGGCACCATGCCGTGGGTTTTTGTCGTCGGCGGTTCGGCGCCGCCGCCGCACCGAGGCCAACAATCTAATGAAGCGCCGAATCACCATACCGAAACGAGCCGGTCGACCCACGGGCGAGCGCGGGCAGCCGGCGCAACCTAGCCCGCCGCCATCCGCTTCTGCAGCGCATCGGCGGCGCGCAGCGCAAACGCGTACACCGACAGCTGCGGGTTGGCGCCGATGCTGGTCGGAAACACCGAGCCGTCGATCACGGTCAGGTTCTTCACCTGCCAATGTTGGCCGAAGGCGTTGACCACCCCGCTCTGCTCGTCCGGCCCCATCGCCGCACCGCCCATCACGTGCGCGCTGACCACCCGCGCCAGCACCGGCTTGAGCGGCAGCTCGCCGATCTGCCGTTTCGCCTCGGCCCAGCTCTTCACCGGACTGGCCGACTCGTGCACCGTCAGCACGCTTTGCGCGCCGGCGGCGAACTGCACCTCGGCCATCGTCAGCCAGGCGCGGCGGATGCCGTCCCACAGCGTGTCGCTGATCATATAGTCGAGCACCGGCGTGCCGTCGTCGCGCAGCACCACCCGGCCGCCGTTGCTGCCCGGGTTGAAGCCGTCGCGCAGCAAGGCCAGCGTCACCTGCATATTCGGCAGCGAACGCATCAGCTCGGCGTGTGCTGGGCCGAAGCCGCACAGCGTCGTCGCGCCGAGCAGCGGGTGTACCGGCGGCACTTCCAGCTTGTAGCCGACCGGGCCGTCGATCGCCTGGGTGTGCAGGAAGTGGTCGGAATAGACGGTCTGCGGCGCGCCGGCAAACGGCTCGACCCGTTCGGCAAACTGCGCGCCGGACAGGCATACCGGATGCAGGAAGGTGCGCGTGCCGGTCAGCCGCAGCGGGTCCTTCAGCTGGCTGCGCAGCAGGATCGCCGGCGTTCCGATCGCACCGGCTGACAGCACGATTTCCTTGGCGCGCAGCGTCACCATACGGCCGGTCGGCCGGATTCCGGCGGCGTCGAGCGCTACCGCACCGATCGCGACGACGCGCGAGCCGTCCTCGCTGGTCAGCAGCCGCTCCACCCGCACCCGGGTCAACAGCCGGGCACCGGCGTCGAGCGCGGCCGGGATCGTCGTCACCAGCATCGACTGCTTGGCATTGGTCGGACAGCCCATGCCGCAGTAGCCGATGTTCCAGCAGCCCTTCACATTGCGTCGCACCCGGCCGTGGCTCAGCCCGAGCGCCGCGCAGCCCTTGCCGAGCAGGCTGTTGTTGGCGTTCGGCTCGACCTGCCAGTCGGCGATACTGAGGCGCTGCTCGGCCTCGTCGAACCACGGTGCCATCGCCCCTTCGGTCAGCTCCTTCAGCCCCAGCCATTCGCGCCAGTAGGTCAGCGTTTCGGGCGGGGTGCGGAACGAGCTGGTCCAGTTGACCGTGGTCGAACCGCCGACGGTACGGCCCTGCAGGATGGTGATGCCCTTGTCGGCGGTCTGTCGGCCAGCCGCTTCCTGGTACAGTTCCGGGTAAGCCTTGGCTTCGTCGAGCCGGAAATCGCGCGAACTCTTCAGCGCGCCCTCCTCGACCAGGATCACCGACAGCCCGGCCTTCGCGAGCCGCTCGGCCGTCATGCCGCCACCGGCGCCGCTGCCGACGATCACCACGTCGGCCGAAAGGCTCAGGTTGTCGGTCAGCGTCGCGCCATCGGTCACCTTCCAGCCGCGCGCCAGCCCTTCGGCAACCGGATCGACGATGCTCATTGCAGCACCCCCATTACCTGCACGGGCTGCTGATAGCCGATGCCGGCCCAGCTCTTCGGGTTGCCGTACCAGGCGGCGTTGATCAGGCTGTGCAGCGCCTGGTAGCCGGTGCGCAGCAGCACGAACGCGCCGTGCTGCCAGTTCGCCAGGAACGCCGCCGCCTCGTCGGGCCGCACCTCGGCCCACGGCGAGCGCACGCCGGCCAGCCAGCGCCGCAGCCAACGGTTCTGCAGCAGGTCGAACAGCCCGCGCACCTCCTGCTGCACCGCCAGCGGCAAGGCGAGGATCGCCCGGTCGACGCCGGCGACCAGCTCGTCGAGCGACGGCTCAGCGCCGCCCGGCGAGAGGCCGATCATCGCCGGGCCGATCGCGCGCACGATAGGCACGTCGTGCTCGGTGAGAAAGTCGAGCTTGCTGGCCGCGGCAACGGCGCGCTCTTCGGCCGGCGCTGCCAGGTAGCCGGCGGCGAGCAGCGCCACCGCACCGACGGCGCCGGTCTTGATCAATTGACGACGGGTCAACATCGTGGAGGGATTCCCTTGTTCAGGACGCCAGCGGGCGTCAAAAGCGGTAACGGTGTGTTTATTTCTTATTGGCGCGACCGAGCATGCGCTTGAGCAACCACTCAACCTTGGCGCCGTACGGCGGCCGGACTATCCACATGCCGTTCAAACGCGGCTGGCGGAACACCGGCTTCATCTTTGAAAAGGTCTGGAAGCCCTCCTGCCCGTGATAGTGCCCCATGCCGGACGGACCGACCCCGCCGAACGGCAATTCGTGCTGGCCGACGTGCAGCACCGTGTCGTTGATCGTGACGCCGCCGGACACAGTGCTCTGCAGCACATGGCGGGTGCGCAGCAGATCGGTGTCGAACAGATAGAGCGCCAGCGGCCGCGGCCGCTCGTTGACGTAGGCGAGCGCCTCGTCGAAGTGCTGGTAACTGATCACCGGCAGGATCGGGCCGAAGATTTCTTCCTGCATCAGCGCACAGTGCTCGGGCGCGTCGAACACCAGGGTCAGTGGGAACACCCGGCTCTGGCCCAGGTCTTCACCCGCCGGGTTGACGGTGACGACGCGCGCGCCGGCCTGTTCCGCCTCGGCGAGCCAGCCACGCAGCCGCGCCATGTGCCGATCGTTGACGATGTAGCTGTAGTCGGGATTGTCGGCGAGCTTCGGGTACAGCCTCGCGGCGTGCTTGCGCAGCGCGTCGGCCAGCACGTCGCGGTCGCCTTCGCTGACCAGCAGGTAGTCGGGCGCGACGCAGGTCTGGCCGGCGTTCATCAGCTTGCCGACCACGATGCGCTCGGCGGCCCGCTCCGGATCGAAGCCCGGCGCGACGATGACAGGCGACTTGCCGCCCAGCTCCAGCGTCACCGGCGTCAGGTTGGCCGAAGCGGCGCGCATCACCTGGCGGCCGACCGCGGTCGAACCGGTGAACAGCAGGTGGTCGAACGGCAGCGCCGTGAACGCCTGTGCCACCTCCGGCCCGCCGTTGACCACGGTGACCAGATCGTCGCCGAAATAGCGTTCGGCCAACCTGGCGAGCAGCTCGCCGCAGGCCGGGGTGTATTCGGACACCTTCACCATCACCCGGTTGCCAGCCGCGAGAGCGGCGGTGAGCGGCCCCAGCGCCAGGAAAATCGGGTAGTTCCACGGCACCACGATGCCGACCACACCCAAGGGTTGCGGCAGCACTTCGGCGATCGCCGGCTGGAACCAGATCGACACCCCACGTCGCTCCGGCCGCATCCAGCGTTTGAGCTCGCGCCGCGCCTGGCGCACCCCCTCGATGGTCGGGAACAACTCGATCAGCCGCGTCTCCACCGTGCTGCGCCGGCCGAAGTCGGCGTTGACCGCTGTCACCCATTCGTCCTGGTGGTCGAGCGTCAGCTGTTCCAACGCGGCGAGCTGGCGTTGCCGCTCCTCGAGCGTCGGATACGGCGCACGCCGGCTGACCGCGTGCAGGCGCTCGAACGCGGCCTGCAGGTCGGTCGCGGTGCCGGGCTGTTGCGGAGCGTTCATATGCTATCCTCGTGACGTGTGGCCACATCGGCCAAACGATTGTTTAGAGCCTAGACTCTAAAAAGACTAGCACGCCAACCCCGAACTGTCACCCTCCATGCTGCTCGATTTTTTCTGCGCGCTACGCGCCGCCGGCCTGCCGGTGTCGCTGAAGGAATTCCTCACCCTGCTCGAGGCGCTAGCCGCGCATCTGGCGTTCGGCAGTCTGGACGATTTCTACGTGCTGTCGCGCGCCGCGCTGATCAAGGACGAGAAACATTTCGACCGCTTCGACCAGGCCTTCGGCGCGTTCTTCAACGGCGCAGGCGAGCTACCGCAGGACCTGCAGACCGCGATCCCCGACGACTGGCTCCAAAAACAGATCGAGAAATTCCTCACTGACGAGGAGAAGCAGCAGCTCGAGGCGCTCGGCTACGACGAGCTGATGAAAAGGTTGGCCGAACGGCTGAAGGAACAGCATGAGCGTCACCAGGGCGGCAGCAAGTGGATCGGCACCGGTGGCACCAGCCCGTTCGGCGCCTACGGCTACAACCCGGCCGGGGTACGCATCGGCCAGAACGAGTCGCGCCACCGCCGCGCGGTGAAGGTGTGGGACCAACGCGAGTTCCGCAATTACGACGACTCGGTCGAGCTCGGCATCCGTAGTATCAAGCTGGCGCTACGCCGACTGCGCGAGTTCGCGCGCGAGGGCTCGGCCGAACGGCTCGACCTCGACGAGACCATCCATGCCACCGCGGCGCGCGGCGGCCTGCTCGACATCAAGATGACGCCGGAGCTGCACAACGCGGTGAAGGTGCTGGTGCTGTTCGACGTCGGCGGCTCGATGGACGACCACGTGCGGCTGTGTGAGGAGCTGTTTTCGGCGGTCAAGACCGAGTTCAAGCATCTCGACTACTTCTACTTCCACAACTGCGTGTACGAACGGGTGTGGAAGGACAATGCGCGGCGCCAGAGCAATATCGTCTCGACCTGGGACCTGATCCACACCTTCGGCCGCGACTACAAGCTGATCTTCGTCGGCGATGCCAGCATGAGCCCGTACGAGATCGTCTACCCCGGCGCCAGCGTCGAGCACAACAACGCCGAGGCCGGCGAAGCCTGGCTCAAACGCCTGACCGACCACTTCCGCCACGTCGCCTGGCTCAACCCCGAGCCCGAGGCACGCTGGGAGTACAGCCACTCCACCGAGATCATCCGCGAGCGCATCGGCAACCGGATGTTCCCGCTGACCTTGGCCGGGCTCGACGCCGCGATGCGCAGCCTGCGCGGCGGCGCCGGCACATGACAAGCGTCCGGCCAACCAGTACCATCAGCCCTGAAAAATTCGGAATGGCTTTCCATTTATGACAATGGCAAGCCACACACAAGAACAGGGACAATCATGGAAAAAATTGGCTTTATCGGCCTGGGGCTGATGGGCACCCCGATGACGAGGCGGCTGCTCAACGTCGGCTTCGACATCACCGTCTGGAACCGCTCGCCCGACAAGTGCGCGCCGCTCGCTGCCGCCGGTGCCAAGGTGGCAGCCAGCGTCGCCGAGCTGGTCGCCAACGTCGACGTGGTGATGCTGTGCGTGTCGGACACCGCCGCGGTCGAGGCCCTGCTGTTCGCCGACGACGGCATCGCCGCCAACGCCCGCGCCGGCCAGCTGGTCGTCGACTTCTCCAGCATCGAACCGGCCGCCACCCGCGACTTCGCCGCACGCCTCGAAGCGCAGAGCGGCGCACGCTGGATCGACGCGCCGGTGTCGGGTGGCGTGCCCGGCGCCGAGGCCGGCACGCTGGTGATCATGGCCGGCGGTCGCACCGAGGACGTCGAGCGCGTTGCTCCGCTGGTACTGCCGCTGTCGCAGCGCCTCACGCGGATGGGCGATGTCGGCGCCGGCCAGGTCAGCAAGGTCTGCAACCAGCTGATCGTCGCTGCCAACGCGATGCTGATCGCCGAGGCGGTGTCCCTGGCCGAACGGAACGGTGTCGACGCCGCCCTGCTCGCCCCGGCGCTGGCCGGCGGCTTTGCCGACTCCAAACCGTTCCAGATGCTGGTGCCGCGCATGGCCACCAGCCTGCACGAACCGGTGCAGTGGAAGGTCGCGACGCTGTTGAAAGACCTCGACACCGCGGTGAAAGTGGCGCGCGAAAGCGGTGCCGGCACGCCGTTGGCGGCGCTGGCCGATCAGCTGATGCGGGTGTTCGCCGAACGTGACAACGCCCAGCGCGACCTCTCCAGCATCATCGAGCTATATCGTTGATTTGCTTCATGCAAAGCAATCTCCCGAAGCCGGCCCGGCCCGCTTCGGGTGTTGCATTGCAAAAACCGCTTGCCAAACAGACACTTTCTTCGCTATAGTCCGGCCTCTTGTGAGGACAACGGTCCTCCACGATTGTTTCATCGTCCCTGACCTCGCTTTTCGCCCCGTCTCTAGCCGGCTCTGTTTCCGGCACTTCTTCGCGGCTCTTTCAGTTCAGGTTGGTGCCGATGAGTGTTGGCCGCCGAAGATGCGGCCCGTTACCCGGCCCCAACCACGGATTCTGCTTTTCCGATGGCGTAGCTTTGCTTACGCGATCGGTGCGCCAGCATGCGTCCGCCGGGTACAACCCAGGACTACTGACTACATGACTATCAAATTCTCCGATATTGGCTTGGCCCCGGCTCTCACCCAGGCTCTGGAAACTGCAGGCTACGAAAGCCCGACGGGCGTTCAAGCCGAAGCGATTCCGGCGGCACTGGCCGGCAAGGACCTGCTGGTATCGGCTCAGACCGGTAGCGGCAAGACGGCCGCCTTCCTGCTGCCGTCGATGCACAAGCTGAACGACCGCTCGGAAAAGCCGGGCAAGGGCCCGCGCGTTCTGGTGCTGACCCCGACCCGCGAGCTGGCTCAACAGGTTGAAAAGAACGCCCAGACCTACGGCGAAAACATGCGCTGGATGCGTACTGCCTGCCTGGTCGGCGGCGCCTCATTCGGCTTCCAGACCCGCGCGCTGTCGCGTCCGGTCGACATCGTCGTGGCCACCCCGGGCCGTCTGATGGACCACATGCGCCAAGGCCGTATCGACTTCTCGCGCCTCGAAGTGCTGATCCTCGACGAAGCCGACCGCATGCTCGACATGGGCTTCGTTGACGACATCGAAGAAATCGTCAAGGCCACCCCGAGCGATCGCCAGACCCTGCTGTTCTCGGCGACGCTGGACGGCGTGGTTGGCCGCATGGCCGAGCGCATGACCCGTGACCCGCAACGCATCGAGATCGCCCGCGTCGACGACGGCGGCAAGATCGACGAACACCTGATGTACTGCGACGACAACCGTCACAAGGAACGTCTGCTCGAAGTGATCCTGAAAGAAGCCGGTTTCGACCAGTGCGTGATCTTCACCGCGACCAAAGTAGGCTCGGAAGAACTGGCCGACAAGCTGTCCGATCAGGGCTACCAGGCCGCCTGCCTGCACGGCGACATGCCGCAAAGCTGGCGTAACCGTACCCTGAACGACCTGCGTCGCGGTCGTATCAAGGTACTGGTCGCCACCGACGTGGCCGCCCGCGGCATCGACGTACCGACCATCACCCACGTGGTCAACTACGACCTGCCGAAGCAGGCCGAAGACTACGTGCACCGCATTGGTCGTACCGGTCGCGCCGGCCGTGATGGCACCGCCATCACCCTGTCGGAAGTGCGCGAATACCACCGCGTGCGTCGCATCGAGCAATACCTGAAGCGCACCCTGCCGGAAGGCGTGATCGAAGGCATGGAGCCGACCCGTCGCGTACCGAAGGGCGGCAGCAGCGCCGGCCCGCGTCGCAACGGTGGCGGCGGCTACGGCAAGAAGCCGAGTGGCGGTGGCTACGGCCGCGGCACCGGCAGCAGCAGCGGTAGTGGCAAGCCGAGCGGCAACGGCGGTGGTGGCTACGGTCGCAAGCCGGGCAGCGGCGGCGGCTACGCTGGCCGTGACGGCGGCAGCCGCGACCGTCGCGACGGCGGTCGTCGCTACGACTGATCTGCCTCGCGCAAGTCAAAATGGCACCCCTCGGGGTGCCATTTTTCATGTTCGGCGTTCGAGGCCACGCTGAGGCGAATTGCGAAAGCGGCCCGCATTTCGGGCCGTTTTGCTATCCGGATGCCAAGGGTTCAGCCGTAAACCGCACTTTCCTCCAGCTCACGGATCGCCTGTCGTGTGATCCGCACCGGCACCACCACCCGCCTTACCGGCTCGATTCGCCCCAGTTCGATCTCCTCGAAGCACAACTGGTTTTCCTCGTCGGCATTTTCCTGGTCCTGCACGATTCCCATCCGGTCAAGGTGCAGTGCCGACGGGCAGACCCTGAGCAGCTTTTCCGGCGCCCCGATCAAGCCGGCCACTTCGGTCAGCCGGTTCGGCAATTCGGCAAAAGACTTGAGTGGTGCATACTCGGCTTCGACCTCGGCAAGCTTCGCCTCCAGCGCCGGCAGATCACAGCCCTCGTCATCCCCACCATTGCACGTCCCATCGACCACGATGCAGTTACCCGACTGGCGCTGCCGACCCGTTCGGCGCGGCTGAACGCCAGCGCCGTCCCATCGACCACGATGCAGTTACCCGACTGGCGCAGCGCCGTCACCTTCAGCGACAAACGCATCCGGTCGGCCTCGAGTTGCTGGCGCCGTACGTCCTGTTCGGCCAACCTTGACGCCACCGTCTCGGTCAACAGTTGCACGCCGCGTGCCTGCAAGGCCGTGGCGAATGCCTCCGGCGTCGGCTCGGCCAGGGTGAGGCGATGGCGGTCGAAGCTCACCACCACCTGCAGCACGTCGGCACGCAAGGTACCGTTATGGTTGCCGAAGCCGAAGCGCGACTTCTCGCTGCGCTGCATGACCAGCAGCGCGTAGGCCACGTCACCGAGTCGTGGCTGCCGGAAGAAATCGCTCAGCGCCGGGCTTGCGCGCACCGTGGCCAGCAGACTCGCCGGCGACGCGAAGAACATCCCGAGCCGCGGGTCGGCGGTAAAACGGCGTAGCGACAGGTCGATCGGCTCGGGTATCCGCGCGGCGAAGGTGTCGGCATAGCTGAGCAGACGCGACAAGGGTTTTTCCAGCACCTTGCGATGGTTAGACAGCAAGCCCAACTTGGGATCGACCGCCTTGACGAAGGGGTCGAGCGCCGCGCGCACCTCGGCGGCATTCTTGATCGACGGGCCGATCAGGCCCAGACGGCGAAGCAGGGAAACAGGCATGGCAGGCACCGGCAGTTCGGCGCCGAACAGCGCCGCGGAACACTGTCATGATACGGGCCGTAATAATACCTGTGTTGATCCAAATCACTGTCCATCGTAATTCGGTGGGATGTGGACTGAGTAATAGGGTCGATGTCCACTTTTAAGCTGCAAGCAATTCATTCGTCCTTGCGCAACCGCCCGCTGCCGCGAGGCATCGTGGCTTTCCGGCGAAGTGGCCTGTCGAGGAAAATCCGGCCGTGCCCGCGCGGGCAAGAGCGCCTGAAAGAGGCAGCCAAACTAGGGTTTCGCTGGCGTTCACTCCCAAGACCAATGCGCCCCAACAGGTCATCAATCGACGCTATCGCGTCATTCTGATTTGTCCAGCGTGGAATCGCCATGGCTCGCGGCGGCGGCGCGCGCTTCGCGGTGGTGGTCGGTGGCAAGAAACATATACATGGCCGGCACCACGAATAATGTAAATAACGTGCCGATCGACAAGCCGGTAAAAATGACAAGCCCCATCGCACGCCGCCCCGCTGCGCCGGCACCAGACGCGACCACCAGCGGCGCCACGCCGAGCACCATCGCCGCGGTGGTCATCAGGATCGGTCGCAGACGCACGGCGGCAGCCTGTTCCAGCGCGGCGCGCTTGGCCAGGCCTGCGCGTTGTAACTCATTGGCGAATTGCACGATGAGAATGCCATGTTTGCTGATCAGCCCCATCAGGGTCACCAGCCCCACCTGCGTATAAATGTTCAGCGTGGCGAGCCCGAGGTTGATGAACAGCAGCGCACCGAACAGCGCCATCGGCACCGACACCAGAATCACCACCGGGTCGCGGAAGCTTTCGAACTGTGCTGCCAGCACCAACAGCACAATGATCGTGGCAAACAGCAGTGTGGTGACGAAGCCGCCCGATTCCTGCACGAACTGGCGCGACAAGCCCGAATAATCGGTCGAGTAGCCGCTCGGCGCCACCTCATTGGTGATGGTGCGCAAATAATCCAACACCTCACCTTGCGAGACGCTCGGCACAGTCACCCCCGAGATGATCGCCGAATTGAGTTGCTGGAAATGATTGATCGATTCCGGCACCACGCTCGATTCGAAACGGGCCACGGTCGAGGCCGGCAGCACACTGCCGTCGGGCGTACGCAGGTAATAGTCGAGAATCTGCGACGGGTTGAGCCGGTCGACTTGCTGCACCTGCGGAATCACCTTGTAGGAGCGGCCCGCGATCGAGAAATAATTGACGTAGTTGCCACCCAGGGCGGCACTGAGTGCCGCGCCCACGTCCGACTGGTTCAGGCCAAGCGAGGCCACCTTGTCGCGATCGACGACCAGCGTGCTCTGCGGCTTGTCGAGCTTGAGGTCACTATCCACGAAAAAGAACATGCCACTGGCGCGTGCCTTGTCCAGCACGGCTTGCGCCACGTCGTTCAGGTTCTGGAATGGCTCCGTGGTACTGATGGCGAACTGCACCGGCAGGCCTCGTGCACCGGGCAGAGGCGGAAACTGGAACGCCGCCACGCGTGCTCCGGCGATCCGGCCCCATTTTTGTTGCAGCTCCTGCTGCAGTTCCAGCGCATCCCTCCCGCGCTGGTCCCAAGGCTTGAGCAACACACCGCCAATCCCCTGATTGATGGTAGGCACGCCGGTCAACTGGAACATCTGCGCGTACTCGGGAATGCCGCGTGCAAGCTGAAACACCTGGTCGGCATACGTTTGCATTTGCTGGAGCGTCGCATCTGGAGGCCCTTGTAACTGCGCCAGTACGATGCCCTGGTCTTCCTGCGGAGCCAGTTCGGACTTCGAGGTCATGAACAGGTACACCACCGCCCCCAACAACAGCGCCCCCATGACGACCAGCACCACCCACGTGTCCAGCAGGCTGTGCAGCACGCGCTGGTAACCGTGATGCACGCGCTCGAACTGGCGGTCGACGAACCGGACAAAACGCCCGGACTCCTGCTCGGCGCGGAAAAAGCGTGCGCACATCATGGGTGACAAAGTCAGCGCAATGACACCCGACACCGCCACCGCTCCGGCCAGCGTAAAGGCGAACTCGGTAAACAGCGCCCCCGTCAGCCCCCCCTGGAAACCGATCGGCACATAGACGGCCACCAGCACCACGGTCATCGCCAGGATTGGCCCACCCAACTCGCGCGCTGCCATCAGGGCGGCTTCCAGCGGCGGGCGGCCTTCCTGCTTCATGTGCCGGTCGACGTTCTCCACCACAATGATGGCGTCGTCGACCACCAGCCCAATGGCCAGCACCAGCGCCAGCAGCGTCAGCAAATTGATCGAATAGCCGAGTGCCAGCATGGCGAAGAACGTGCCGATCAGCGACAGCGGCATGGCAATCACAGGAATGATCACTGCGCGCAGACTGCCGAGGAACAGGAAGATCACGACCATCACGATCAAGAGCGCCTCGACGAGCGTCTTGATCACTTCCTTGATCGAGGTGCTAACGAACTCGGTGGCGTCATACACGATCTTGCCCGTCAGCCCTACCGGCAACTGCGCCTCAAGAGCGGGAAACGCGTCGCGCACGCGCTTGGCCACATCGAGCACGTTCGCTTCCGGCGCCGTCTTGATGCCGATGAACACCGAACGCTTGCCGCTAAACGCCACGCTGAAGTCGTAGTTGTCCGCACCGAGCACCACGTTGGCGACATCATGCATGCGCACCAGTGCACCGTTCTTCGACTTGACCACGAGCTGCCTGAACCCCTCCACGGTGTGCAGGTCGGTGCTGGCCGTCACATCGACGCTCACCATCTGCCCCTTGGTGGCGCCCAATGCGGAGAGATAATTGTTGTTACCCAGCGCGGTGTAAACGTCGGCGGCGGTCACGCCGTACGCCGCCATGCGTTGTGGATCGAGCCACGCGCGCAGCGCAAACTGCCGGCCACCGAGGATTTCGGCGGTCTGCACCCCTTCCACCGAATCCAGCTTGGGCTTCACCACCCGCAGCAGGTAGTCGGTCACGCTATTGCCGGGCATGACGTCGCTATAGAAGCCCATATACATGGTGTCGGTGGTCTGCCCGACCTGCACGGTGATGACCGGCTGCTGAGCCTGCGGCGGCAACTGGTTGCGTACCGAATTGATCTGCGTGGTGATTTCGGTCAGCGCCCGGTTCGAGTCATAGTTCAGGCGCAGCGTCGCCGTGATGGTCGACACGCCCGTGGTACTGGTCGACGACAAATAGTCGATACCCTGAGCCTGGGCGATCGCCGCCTCCAGGGGCTGCGTAATGAATCCGGCCACCGTCTCGGCATTGGCACCATAGTAGGCCGTGGTGATCGTCACCACCGCGTTCTCGGTGCGCGGATACTGCCTGACCGTCAGACTCGTCAGCGAACGCAGGCCGAGCACGAGAATCAGCAGGCTGACCACCGTCGCCAGCACCGGCCGCTTGATGAAGATATCAGTGAAGTTCATCGCTGAACCCTCATTGCTCTTGCGGCGCCGGGTTCGGCTGATCCGCCGGCTGCACCTTGTTATTGATCACCAGCGGGGTGCCGCTCTTGAGCTTGAGCTGGCCGCTGGTGACCACTTGCGTACCCGACGTCAGGCCTTTTTCGATGGCCACCTGGTCGCCCCGCGTGGCGCCAGGCGTGACGAATACCTGCTGCGCCTCGGGCAGCGTCTTGCCCTGGGCGTTTGGCCGGGTACCCGGCTTGACGATAAATATCGTCGCGCCGTACGGATTGTAGGTGATGGCCGTCTGCGGCAAGGTGAGGTGTTGCCGGGGCGCGCCGACATCGATTTTCACGTTAGCGTACATGCCCGGCAGCAGCTTGCCTTCATGGTTATCGACGCTCGCTTCCACCTGCACATTGCGCGTTGCAGTATCGACCTTCGGATTGATCGAGGTGATCTTTCCGGCGAACGCCCGGCCGCTGAACGAGTTGCTCTCCACCGTCACCGCCTGGCCGACGGCAAGTTGGCCGATCTGCTGCTGCGGCAAATAGAAATCGGCATAGATCGGGTCGATGGCCTGCAAGGTCACGATCGCGTCACCTGGGTTCAGGTACTGGCCGGGGTTAACGGTGGTAATGCCAAGCCGCCCGGCGAACGGCGTGCGAATGGTTTTTTTCTCGACGATGGCGGCCTGTTGCGCCACCTGGGCTTTCTTGCTCTTCAGGTCGGCGGCATCGGCATCGAGCTGTGCCCTGGAAATCACTTCGATCTCGTATTGCGCCTTGTCGCGCGTGTAGACGGTCTGCGCCAGTTCTGCCGCCGCCTGCAGGGCGTGCAGCTGCGCGGTGTCCGAATCGGCGTTGAGCTGCACCAGCACCTGGCCGGCCTTGGCTTCATCGCCCGATTTGAAGCGGATTTCGCGCACCAGGCCGGCGATCTCGGTGGTCACATCCACCCCGCGCACGGCGCGCAGGCTGCCGACCGCCGCCAGTTGCGGCTGCCAGAGCTGGTACGAAGCCGTGATCGCACTGACGGTGGCCGGTGGCGCGGCGTTGCTCGCCATGGATTTCTTTATCATTTGCGCCTTGAACGCATTGAAGCCGATCAGGGCCGCCAGCAGCACGCCGACACAGACCAGCATGATGACCATGCGCTTTTTCATCAATGGGTCTCCATCTGCGCTTCGTCCTTGTTACCCGTGGCCCCTGGTGGCGGCGGAGCATTCCACCATCCCCCGCCGAGCGCTTGGAACAGCGCCGCGGTATCGGCATAGCGCGCCGCCTGCGCCTGGACGAGGCTGACGGTGCTCTGCTGGTATTGGCGTTGCGCATCGAGCAGCGCGAGATAGCTCAGTGCGCCGAGCCGGTATTGCTGCTGGCTGAGTCCCTGCGTATCACGTGCCGACGACCAGGCTTCGGATTGCGCCGCCAGCGCGAGCGCGTCGGCATCGAGCGCGCGCAGCGTATCGGCCACGTTCTGGAAAGCCAGCAGCACGGTTTCCTGGTACTGGGCAGCCGCCTGCTCGTACACGGCCACGGCAGCGCGCTTTTGCGCACTCAGTTGGCCCCCGTGGAAAAGCGGTTGCAGCAGACCGGCCCCGATGCTCCAGACCGTGTTGGCCGACTTGAACACGCCCGCCGGTGTTAACGCTTGGCCGCCGTAGCTGCCCGTCAGCGTCAACTGCGGATACATGGCGGCGGTGGCCACACCGATCTTGGCGCTGGCCTGATGCAGCACGGCATCGGACGCCAGAATATCGGGGCGTTGCCGCACCAGTTCAGACGGCAGGCTCATGGGTAACGTTTGTGGCAGCGAGAAATCGGACAGCTTGAATTGCGGCAAGGACGCATCGCTGGGCGGTTTGCCCGCCAGCACGGCAATCTGGTGGCGTACCTGGTCGAGCGACTGGCGCAGTGCCGGCAGGGTAGCGCGTGTCTGTGCAAGCAACGTGCGCTGTGCCAGTACCGCGGTACGGTTCACGCCGCCCAGCTCGAACTGGCGCGTCACCAGGTCTAGCTGTTCTTGTTGGTAGGCGGCGATATGTTCGGTAGCCTCGACCTGGGCGCGCAGCGACGCTTCCTTGACGCTCGCGGTGACGAGATTGGCCGTCAACGCCAGGTAGGCCGCCTGCAACTGAAAGCGCTGATAATCGACCTGCGCGCGCAACGCCTCGAGTTCGCGCCGGGCGCCGCCGAACAGATCGAGCGAATAGGATACGTTGACGGACGCGTTATAGAGAGTGAGCTCCGGACTCAAGCCCGGCTGGCCAAAGGCGAGCCCTGAGATTTTCGAGCGGTTTGCGCCCAGTTTCGCATCGATGCTGGGATAGAGCGCGCTGCCCACCTCGGCGTTGACGTTCTCGCGTGCCTGCCGCAATGCCGCTTGCGCGGCGGCAAGGTTGGGGCTGTTGGCAAGCGCGTCGCGCATCAACGCGTTGAGCGGATCGCAATGGAAGAGCGACCACCATTCGCCAGGGATGTCTTGCCCCGTGACAAAACGCTGGGCGGCGCCAGACATGCCCGGTGCCGAAGCGGTCTCGCCAGGCAGCGGCGCAGAGGTAAAGTGGTCACCAACCGGGGGCGCGGGCGTGTGGTAGTCCGGGCCGACCGCGCAGGCCGCCAGCGTCGAGCCGATGAGCATCGCGACGGCGACATTCACCGCGCCCGGTGTTCGTTGCCGGAGTTTCCAGTGAACGACATGCCGCAAGTCGTCGACCATTCATCCGTCTCCTCGTCACACTCCGTGGTTGAGGCCGGTTACCTTGTCGTTACGCCATCCTGTCATGCCAGCGCATGGCCTGTTGAGTGACCTGTGTCTTCAGATGTCCACACGCATGTGAAGCCTATTCCAATTTCGCGGGACTGACCATTGACCGAGCGGCACTTGGTCGATTTGACCGCGCGGCGTTGTGGTGCCCCTTCGTTCAGTGAGTCGCTTGCAACCTCGCACCGCGATGCCACTTCAGGAAGGGGGCGTCCATACCATTAACAAAGTCGCCGCCACAACAGAACGACCGCTTTATCCTTGCCGAGTGGGCAGTGTTTGGCCTAGATCAAATGACATGGCAATCAAAATTCACGGCATACCCTTCCTCCACCCGGACAACCGCCATCATGCATAGACGCGTTTCGCTGGCCCTGTACCTCGGATTCCTTGCACTACCGGCTTTCGCCGATTCATCCCTGCCCAACATCACCGTCGGCGCCGAAGGCTACGTCGAGAACTACAAAGAGACGGTCGACGGCTCCACCTTCATGAAGGAAGATAGCCAGATGGTCGCGCTGGTCGCTTCGGCCCGGCTCGACCTGACTAACACCCAGGCGCTGGAGCTCTCCGGCCGCTACGGCCACGGTTATGCCGGCTACAGCAGCGACAGCGGTCACAAGGATGGCCTGACCCGGGTCAGCTCCGACTGGCGGCTGGTCTACAAGCATGACTTCGCCGCCGGGGCCAGCACGGTGACACCGGAAGCCGGCTTCGGCGTGCGGCTGTTGACCGACCATCTCGACGAGTTCCAGCCCGGCGGCTACCGACGCGAGTCGACCTACCAGTACCTGTTGCTAGGCGTCAGCAACCGCAGCCCGCTCGCCGACAACTGGGCGCTCGTCCCCCGCTTCGCCTACCAGTACCTGGTACGCGGCACGCAGAAATCGCACCTGAGCGACATCAACCCGACCTACCCCGACCTGAGTAACACCCAGCGTAACGGCTATGGCCTGGAACTGTCGGTGGGTTTCGAGAAGAAGCTGGCCGACAGCAACATCGTTGCGCTGACGCCGTTCTTCCGCTACTGGCACATCGGCGACAGCTCGACCGACACGGTGTCCAATGCCTACGTCACGATCACCGGCAAGGAGCCGAAAAACACCACCGAGGAAGCCGGTTTCAACGTCGCCTACCGCTTCTGATCGGACGACAGATACGATAACGCCCCGCGGTCGGCGGGGCGTTGCTGCGACGGTGGGCGGAACGTCAGCTTGCCTGCGGCTTCAGAATGCTGGAAAGCAAGGCGGTGGTCTCCTTCGGTTTTTCCACCGGCAGGTTATGGCCAGCTCCGGGCACCACCCGAACCGGCGCGCCGATGGCCTCGCCCAAGCGCAAGCCGATCGGCAGCGGGAAAATCTGATCGTTGTCGCCCCAGATCAGCTCGGTGCGCGGCCAGTTGGCACCGACCATCCGCGCCTGGTAGTGCTCGCGCCCGTCGATCAGGTCGCGCATCAGCAGGCGCAGCGCGTCCTCGCGACCGACGTAGTACTGGATGCGCATCTCTTCGAGCACGGACGTCGGGATCGGAACCGGCGGTTGCTCGGCCAGCGTCATCCGCAGCAGACGAGCGATATCGGTCGGTTGCTCGGGGATGAACAGGGCTTCGGCCGAGCTGACGCTGGCGCGAACCAGTAGGCTGTCGAGATCGGATTGGTTATAGACCGTGCCGGGCGAGTTGATGATCACCATCGAACTGACCCGTTGCGATAGACGATGCGCCAACTCCATCGCGACGAAACCGCCGTACGACACGCCGACGAGCGCCACATTGGCAACACCGAGGTGATCGATCAAGGTTTGCAGGGCGTCGGTCTGCGCCGACAGCGACGGCGACCGTTGCGACTGACTAGCGCCGAACCAGAGCAGATCGGGCACGATCACCCGATGGCTCCTGGCCAGCTGGGTCATCTGCGCGCGCCAACTGATTACCCCGTTGGCACCGAAGCCGTGGATCAGCAGCACCGCCGGACCGCTGCCGGCCTGGCGGTAACTGAGCCTACCATCCGGCAAGGCCAGCGTTTTCGGTGAGAAGCCGGCCGCCCGAACCATCAACTCGGCCCACCACGTGTAGGCCGTCACCGGGGCAAAGGCCGCCGCACCCCCTCCGGCCACCAGTGCGGTAGCAAGCAGGCCGCCGAGAAGCTTGACGGTTGTTTTCATGGCTCGGCTCCCCTCTGCATTGCAATCCGGTTAATTCAATCTTAGCGGGGTTTTGTCGACGTCGACAGCCTCGTCAAACGCATAACGGCCCGCAAGCGGGCCGTCGGTCTGAATGAATGCGACGTTTAAAAATGTTCGCCCGGTTTCAAGTAACGCCACTTACCCTGCGGCAAGTCGCCCAGCATCACCTGGCCGATGCGGATACGCTTAAGCCCCACCACTTTCAAGCCGACCAGTTCGCACATGCGACGGATCTGACGCTTCTTGCCTTCGCGCAGGATGAAGCGCAGCTGGTCATCGTTCTGCCACCACACCTTGGCCGGCCGCAGTGGCTGACCGTCGAGTTCCAGGCCGTGGTTGAGCTGCTTCAGCCCGGCGTCGCTCAGGCTGCCACTGACCCGCACCAAGTACTCCTTTTCCACCTCGGAATTCTCGCCGATGAGGGCCTTGGCGACGCGACCGTCCTGGGTCAGCACTAATAGACCCACCGAATCGATATCGAGCCGGCCGGCCGGCGCCAGCCCCTTCAGGTGCTCCGGCGAGAAGCGTACCCGGCTGTCGTCGCCGCGCCACTGGTTCTGCGGCGTGACCAGTACCACCGCCGGCTGGTATCCATTCTCAGCCTGGCCCGACACATAGCCGACCGGCTTGTTGATCAGGATGGTGACCCGGTCGGCCTGGCTGCGCTTGGCACGGCTGTCGAGCTCGATGCGCTGGCCCGGCAGCACCTTCTGGCCGAGCACCGCCACCTCGCCGTCGACCGAGACCCAGCCCTTTTCGATATACGCGTCCGCTTCGCGGCGCGAGCACAGGCCGAGCTCGGCAAGGCGTTTAGACAGGCGGACAGGTTCCATACGGCGAGACTCCAAAATGGCAAGGGGCGGCAGAGGCCGCCCCAGGCTGCAATGATTCTTGAATCGGGTGCGACGAGACGCCATTGATCGACATCGCCACACCCCGCCATTCTAGCGCAAGCACCGCCGGGTCGTCGCGCGGACAAAAAAAAGACGGCTAACCGGAGGGGCTAGCCGCGAATTAGATCGAGAGGATGCCAAACAGTCGAGATCGCACCGAAGGGCGACAGGAAAACGACGTAAATCTCAACACATAAGGGCTCACATCCAACGTGAGCCACCCCGCTGTGGGGCGCGAACTAATCCTAGCCCAAGTACTGGTGGCGTTATATACGTACTTCCACTTAAAAATCGTCATTATTGACCGAGCAAGCCTCGAAGCCGGCAATTTGCGGGTCAGCGCCAGGCTTTTTGCCCCTCTCGCGACGCCGCTACGGGCGACTTGCCTCCAACCGTTTTGTTAACGGCACTTAAGAATGCGGTGCGTGAAGTTGCAAGGTCTGCCTTGCCCGGTGAAAATCAAGCCCATCGATGGCCCGGTCCACTTCGGCTAACGCCTCGGCCGGAAGCACGCCGAACAAGGCCGGGCGCAGCTCCGCGTAGGCCTCGCACGCCTCGATATTGTGTTGCGACAGTAGTCGCAACAACGTTTCGAGGGCGACCCCATCCAATGGCACAGCCACGGCAGTGTCGGCACGTCGCTCGGTTTGACCGGCCAGCCACTGGTTCATCGCCTCCAACGCCTCCCCAAGTGCCTGTTCGACCTCGCCTAGCCGGGCCAGATAGGACGATTGGTTTTCGTTCCGGATTACCGCTTCGGCAGCGGCAGCCGCTTGCGCCAGTGCGTCAGCACGCAATGTGGCGGCCGTGCCTTTCAGGGTGTGCAGGATCCGTGCAGCATCATGGGGCTGCTCATCCGCCAGAGCTTGGCGAACATCATCAACGGCGGTTCGGTTGGTCTCGGTGAACTGTCGGATCAGCGTGTACTGCAGGGTGACGTCTCCCCCGAGCACGTTCAGCACAACATCGGGCGCGAAAAGTGCTGTCGTGGCGTCGGCAGCACGCCACGCCAGTGTGGCTGCCGCAGCGGCGGGACGCTCGGCAGCGAGCCCTGCCGGAAGGTGGCGGCGAATGGTGCCGAGCATCTTGTTCACATCCAGCGGCTTGGCCACGAAGTCGTCCATCCCCGATGCCGCGCACTGGTCTTGTTCCGACTGCATCACCCCCGCCGTCATGGCGATCACCGGCAGGGTCAGCTTCAGCTCCTGACGAATCAGCCGGGTGGCGGTGAAGCCATCCATGACCGGCATCTGCACATCCATCAGCACCGCATGATAGTGGTCTGGGCTGGCGCGCAGCAGGTCTACCGCCTGTTGGCCATCGGTAGCGATTTCCAGCGTCGCACCGGCCAATTCAAGAATCCTTTTTGCCACAACCTGGTTGAGGCGGTTGTCCTCGACCAGCAGAAGATGGGCGCCATCCAGGCGGCCTAATGTTGTGGCTTGAGCCACTGAGCCCCGAAAATCCGTGCGGCCACGCCGCCTCACTAAGGACTCGTGCAAGGCATCGTACAGACTGGAGCCGGTGATCGGTTTGATCAGGATACCGTCGATCTTGCCCACTTCCGGCTGATGCACCAAGGTATCGTGGCCAAAGGCACTGACCATGATCATGACCGGCAGAACGGTGCCACTGGCCGCCGCCTTGATAGCCAAAGCGGTGGCCAGGCCGTCCATGCCCGGCATCTGCCAGTCGCTGAGTACCACGTCGTAGTGCCGTCCGGCGGCCAAATCGGCGTTCAAGAACCGCAATGCCTCTTCGCCAGAGCTAGCCACATCGGCATGCCAGCCCCACGCGTCGACGATTTGCTCGAGGAAAGACCGCGCGGTCTCGTTATCGTCCACCACCAGTAGTCGCAAGCTCCCCATGCTCGGTCGGCGGGCGGTCTGAGCGATATTGGACGCCACGCCCAGCGGCACGGTGAAGAAGAATTCGCTGCCTACGCCGGGGGTGCTGTGGACGCCGATCTCGCCCCCCATCATCTCGACCAGGCGCCGGCAGATGGCCAGGCCGAGGCCGGTGCCACCAAAACGGCGCGTGGTGGAACCATCGGCCTGTTCGAAGGCGTTGAACAGCCGGGACTGTTGCTCCTCGTTTATGCCGATGCCGGTGTCGCGAACGACGAAGCGCAGCAGGACGTGGCTGTCCTGCCACTGGGCCACGTCGACCGATACGGCCACTTCACCACGTTCAGTGAACTTGATGGCGTTACCGGCCAAGTTGACCAGCACCTGCTGCAGACGCAGTGCGTCGCCGATCAGCACCTGTGGTACGTAAGGGGAGACGCCGATCGCCAGCTCCAGGTCTTTCTGGCCGATGTTGACAGTCATGATCGTCGCCAGCGCGTTCAGCGTTTCGTCCAGCTGGAACTCACTCGGAGCCAGCGCCATCTTGCCGGCTTCGATCTTTGAGAAGTCGAGGATGTCGTTGAGGATGCCGAGCAGGGACTGACCCGATACCCGGATCATGTCGAGGTACTTCTTCTGCTCTGCCGACAGCGGGGTATTGCCGAGCAGATGACTCATGCCGAGTACCGCGTTCATCGGTGTTCGGATCTCGTGGCTCATATTGGCCAAGAACTCGCTCTTGGCCCGGCTGACCTCTTCGGCCAACTCCTTGGCCGTCGAGAGGGCCTGTTGAGCCTGGCGCTGCTCGGTAATATCCCGGTTCACCCCCACCATACGCAATGGCCGGCCATCCTGATCGTCGATGACGACGGCCGTGGCCTGGATGTGGCGGGTCTCGCCGGAGGACCTGAAGATGCGAAACACGGTGTCGAACGTCGCATCGCCGCGAATCACCGCCTCGAGCAGTGCCTCGGCGGCGGCCAAATCGTCGGGGTGGACGCGCTGTCGCCACATCTCGTAGGTGTTTGAGCCGCTGTCGGGTTCGAGGCCGTACAGTCGGAACATCTGCTCGTCCCATACCAGTGCCTGGGTCTGGATGTTCCAATCCCACACGCCCATGCCGACTGCGCCGGTGGCAAGGCGAAGCCGCTCGGACAAGCTGAGGATCTCCTGCTCCTGAGCGCGTCGCACGGTGATGTCGTCGATCTGTAAGATGATATTGTGCTGGCCGTCGGCCCCGTCGAGCCGGGACACCTTGATGTCTGCGAGGATCGCGTGGCCGTCCCGGTGCAGGTAGCGCTTTTCCAGTTGGTAGGCGGCGCTCTCCCCCGCGAGCAGACGCCGCATGTGTTCGATGCCCATTGCGTGATCGTCGGGATGGGTGACCTCGAGATAGCTTCTTCCCAACAACTCTTCGCGCGGGTAGCCCAGCATGCGGCAGAAGTGCCCGTTGACTTCGACGTAACGGCCCGACTGATCCATGAGCGCAAAACCGGTGGCGGCAAACTCCAGCGCGCCGCGAAAACGCGCTTCGCTCTGTCGCAATGCCTGTTCGTGCTCACGGCGGATGGTAATGTCGTCGACCTGGACAATCAGGCGCGGCTGAGCGACCTCCCCCTTGAGACGGGACACCTTGACTTCGACCCAAACGGTATGGCCATCCTTGTGCAGATAGCGTTTTTCGAGCATATAGGTGTCTATCTCGTCGCCCAACAGACGACGCAGCTGCTCCACCGACAGGGTACGGTCTTCCGGGTGCGTAATATCGACATGGGAAAGCCCCAGCAATTCTTCGCGGGCATAGCCGAGCATCTTGCAGAAGAAACCGTTGACCTCAACCACCCGGCCGTTGGTGTCCGCCAGGGCAAAACCGGTCGAGGCGAACTCCAGGGTGCCGTGAAAACGCGCCTCGCTGGCAGTCAGGCGTGAGCTTTGTTCGCGCAACTGGTCGGCCACGATGCCGACGAGAGCCGGAAACAGGGTCGCCAATGCGCTCGTGGCCCAGATGGGCTTGGCACCGGCGACGGCGATCAGCGGCGGAAGCGAAACCCAACCCAATAACAGCAACATGCCGAGCACGAAAATCGTCAGGTTGGCGATGAGCACGGCACGTAGCCCCCCCTGACGGAGGGCCACAAAGGTCAGCAAGACCGCAATGCAAATGAAAGGAAAGGGAAAAAACTCCAGCTGCGCCCACGTCGCTAGGATGACCAGCCCCCCCGAGGCCAGGAAAACAACACCACGTGCCCCGTTGAAGAGATCGGCGATATCACGACGCGTGATCATCAGGCCAGGCAGCGCCAACAGCAGTGCGCCGATGGTGTCGCCTAACCACCAGTTGCCATACACCGCTTGCCAGGGCACACCAATGCTCGCCCAGACGATCGTGCTACCAAGCGCCGCGCCGAGTGGCGCGGCGACAAGGGTATACAGACCGAGAACTCTGATTGCCGCACTCGGTGAGAGCGAGCCTTCCTCGAGGCCGGCGTAGCGCAGCGCCAGCCAGGCGGCCAGGACGATTTCTGTCACGTTGGCCAGACTGACACCGAGACTGAACAGGACAGTGTCGCCATGCGTCAGATTGGCGACCACATTGCCAAGGAGCGAGGCCAGCAGTAACCCGCCCCACTCGCGTCGGGGGCTGCGTACCAGACCGGCAAACATGATGGCGTTCGGCAGCCAGACAAAGGCGATGTTATTGGACGCCCGCGAGAGCGCCATACACAGCAGGGCCAGCGCGTAGAACACCAGCGCGTAAAGCGCCGCCTTCAGGAGAAAATGACGGTCAGACGGTGAAGCATCATCTTGCGCAGGCATGGGGGGGATGGACACCTGATTCCTCCAAACAGAACGCGAAGTCGATCGTCGAAACAATTATTCCGCCGCCTCGAGTCGGTTCCGGCCAGCGGCTTTGGCGCGATACAAGGCCCGGTCGGCCTGCTCGATCAACTCAAGGGTGGTGCGGCTGGGATCTGGCACGCACGAGGCGACGCCGACGCTGATGGTGACGATGCTCGCCGTGTCGGAGAGTTGGTGCGGCAGATTAAGCGCACGGATCTGGTCGCAAATCCCCTCGCCATATTTTTTCGCCTCGTTCAACGAGGTATTGGGCAGGACGGCGACAAACTCTTCGCCACCGAAGCGAGCCACGATTTCACCTGGGCGGCGGGTAGCAACCTGTAGCACCGCAGAGATGCTTTGCAAGCAGGCATCCCCCTCCAGGTGACCATAACCATCGTTGTAGGCTTTGAAGTGATCGATATCGATCATGACTAGGCTCAATGGAGCAGGCAGGCGCTGATGCCGGCGCCACTCTGTCTCGAGACGCCCATCGAAATAACGGCGGTTGTAGAGGCCGGTCAGGCCATCGCGATTGACCTGCTGTTGCAACTGTTCGGCCTGTTGCTTGACGGTGAGTTGCGTTTGCACCCGAGCCCGGACTACCGGTGGATTGAGCGGCTTGCTGATGAAATCGACCGCACCGGCCTCCAGTGCGGCCACTTCATGCTCGGCGCTGCGATGAGAAGTGACAAACATGATGGCGCAATCGCTTGTCGCCGGATCGGCCTTCAGTCGGCGACACACCTCGTAACCGTCCACCGACGGCATTTCGACGTCGAGCAGAATCAATTGCGGTTGCCGTTGTTGGGCGATCTCGATGCCCGCCTCGCCGCTCGTGGCGAACAGGATCTCGCCCTTGTCCTTCAGCAGGCTGCTCAGTAGCCGAATGTTGGCTACGCTGTCATCGATGATCAGAATCCGGCAGGGTTGTTCTGACGATGCAATCATTAATAGGCTCTCGAAATGCTATTCGGCTAGGCCAATAATAGCTTGCCCGGAGCCCTACACTGACGGTTTCTTAATGGGGGGTACGGTTGGCGGCGACGGCTGCTTGCCGTCACGTGCAGAACGACAACAGCTATGGCGGACGGCCCAGCGCCGCCAGCAGCAAAAACGACTCGGCCGAACCCGCCTACAGCCAGGTTCGGCCAAGCATTCTGACCTGAAAGGCGCCGTTCAGAGCACTCTGACCAGCAGTCCCATGCATAGCAGCACGACCACGGTCAGCGTCAGCCGCAACGGCAGGAACCAGTCGGGATACAGGTGATCGGCCTGGTGTGCCAGTCGCCGGTCCATGCGGTACTGCAGCATGAAGGCCACCGCCAACACCGCCAGCCCTTGCGTCCACGGCGCCAAGAGCGCCAGCCAGCCGAGCAGCGGCGGCACCGCCGAATAACTCATCCGTACCCAGCGCTCGTGCGATTCGAGCTGGTCGGCCAGCGCCAAGCCCCAGTGCAGACCGCCGAGAAAACTCAACACGCACGCCCCGTAGGCGAAGAAGATGTTGATCGCTTCGATGCGCGGCGTACCCGACTCCAGGTTGGCGATCAGCGCCAGCATCACAAACGGAATCAGCCCGGCAAAGCCCAGCAGCAGGGCCGGATTGGGGGTGTCGCGGGAGAGCAATACCATGGCAGTCCTCCTCCTGAAAACTCACCACGACCTGCGCCGGGGCGCACTTTCGTTGTAGCTCGCCACCGCTTGGCCAGCCGGAGAAATCGCCGTCAGAAGAGGAGTCAGATTGGGCCCAGAAGCACCAGCCCGCTAGCCGGCAGCGGGACCGTCCGCCACGCTCACGGCCCGAGCAGCTGTTCGAGCTCGGCGGCCCGCGTCGCGGTCATCGTCGCCGTGCACAGGGTCGCGTTGACCCGAGCAATGCTGCCGCCGTCCGGGTCGGCCAAGAAGCCGCAGTTGGCGTCGCGGTAGCGCAGCCACTGGCGTTGCACCTGCTGCAGCGCCGGCTTGCGCCGGGCGGTCTGCGCGTCGAATGCAGCACGGTAGGCGCGGTTAAGCCGCCCATCCTGGCGGCGGTATTCCTGAGCGTTGCACTCGACCATCGCCTGCGTGCCTGGTCCAGGCAGCGCTGGTGATCGGCGCTGAGCGGGCCGTCGCCGGCATGCACCGGCGCGGAGCACGCCAGCAGCGCCGGCGCGACGGCGCATCGACTCATTCGGACTCCTTGACCGGAGCCTGGCCGAACAGCTCGGCGCCGGCCAACAGCGCCTTGCGTTCGCCGGTGTAGGCCCACCAGGGTTTGGCGCCCTTGCCATCGATATAGCGCACCGCCGAGATCAGCACGTCGAGCATGCACGGGTCCTGACGCTGGCCGGTGATCCGGCAGAGCTCCTGATAAAGCTGATAGGGGTCGCGCCCGGCCAGCTGTTGCGGCTCGGTAATGCCCAACTGCACGAGGTCATCGGCGCTGTGCGGGCCGACGTTGGGCAACTCGAGCAGCTGACGGGCTTCGCTAGGGGGGGGGCATTGGGAAGGTTGCATGATCGACTCCTGCTTAGCACGGGCCCGCTTGGCCGCTACTGTGTTCGGCCAAGCGAACACCGCGCCGGCTTACGGCAGCAACACGATGCCGCCGGTGGTCTTGCGCGCGGCGAGGTCGTGGTGTGCGTGGGAGGCATCGGCCAGCGCGTAGCGTTGCCCCACCTCGGCCTTGACGGCGCCGCTCGCCAGCACCGCGAAGTAGTCGGCGGCGGTCGCCAGCAGTTCCTCGCGGGTAGCGGTGTAGTGACCGAGCGTCGGCCGGGTCAGGAACAGCGAGCCTTTCTGCGACAGCAGCACCGGCGCGAACGGCGGCACCGCACCGGAGGCATTGCCAAAGCTGACCAGCATGCCGCGCAGCGCCAGGCTGTCGAGCGACCCCTCGAAGGTCGCGGCGCCGACGCCGTCGTACACCACCGGCACGCCCTTGCCGTCGGTGATTTCGCGCACCCGTTGGGCGAAGTCTTCCTCGCTGTAGTTGATCACGTGATCGCACCAGTCACGCGCCAGCGCAGCCTTGGCCACCGAACCGACGGTGCCGATCACCTTGGCGCCGAGTGCACGCGCCCATTGGCTGGCGATCTGGCCGACGCCGCCGGCCGCGGCATGGATCAGCACGGTCATGCCCGGTGCGACCGGGAAGGTGCGCTTGACCAGGTACTGCGCGGTCATGCCACGCAGCAACGTGCCGGCAGCCACTTCGTCGCTGACGTCGTCCGGCACCGGCACCAGGCGCGCCGCGCCGATCAGCCGGTGGGTGGCGTAGGCGCCCATCACGCCGGCGTAGGCGACGCGGTCGCCCGGCTGAAACTCGGTCACACCCGGCCCGACCGCCTCGACGACCCCGGCCGCCTCCTGGCCGAGGATGCACGGCAGGTTGGTCGGGTACAGGCCGGTACGAAAGTAGATGTCGATGAAGTTGACGCCGATGGCAGTCTGGCGCAGCAGCACCTCGCCGACGCCGGGAGCCGACACCTCGACCGGTTCGTAGCTGAGCACCGAGGTATCGCCCGGTTGATGAACGCAGATGGCGTGAGCAGTCATGGTGGGTGAATCCTTGTGATGAATAGTCGGGTCAGGCTCTACTGACCCGAGCTTAGTCGAATCCGGTGCCGTTCGCAGGCGCCGTTCAGGCCGTCAGCAGCGCGCCGGCGATGGCACGCCATTCGTCTTGCAGGCTACAGGACGGGCGGCGCTTGCCGGCCTGGCCGTACCAGTAGTCGGCGTTCCACAGCACGCCTTCGACCCGGTGCAAATAGCCGTGCACCCAGGCGTAGGCGCCCTGTTCGTGGCGCACCAGCTCGTGCGCTTCTTCCCAGCGGTCGTTGGCGACCAGCCACAGGCTGGTCAGCGGTTCGGACAGGCCAGCCGGCGGGGCGGCGTCGGCCAGCGTGGCTTCGAATTGCTCTAGTGTCATTGTCGTTATCTCTTTGTCTTTAATGACCGCCAGCATAGCAAAGCCCGCCGCGGCGCGGCAGTCACCCAGCGGCTAGAGTGTAGTTGGCACTGCCACCGGCGGCGGTGCACGACAAGGAGACCAAGGTGAGCAAGCGCATCCTGATTCTGTGTGGCGACTACGTCGAGGACTACGAACTGATGGTGCCGTTTCAGGCGCTGCAGGCGATGGGCCATACCGTCGACGCGGTCTGCCCGGGCAAGAAGGCCGGCGAGCAGATCCGCACCGCTATCCACGACTTCGAGGGCGACCAGACCTATAGCGAGAAGCGAGGTCACAATTTCACCCTCAACGCCAGTTTCGATGGCGTCGAGCTGGCGAGCTACCACGCGCTGCTGATCCCCGGTGGCCGGGCGCCCGAATACCTGCGACTGAACGAGAAAATCCTGGCCGCGGTGCAGCACTTCGCGCACAACAACAAGCCGATCGCGGCGATCTGCCACGGCGCGCAAATCCTGGCCGCCGCCGGCGTGATCCGCGGCAAGCGCATTTCCGCCTACCCGGCCTGCGCGCCGGAAGTGCGCCAGGCCGGCGCCGAGTACGTCGACCTGGAGGTGACCCGGGCCGTCACCGACGGCCTGTTCGTCACCGCCCCGGCCTGGCCGGCACACCCGGACTGGATCGCCCAATTCCACGCGCTGCTGGAACGCTGAACCGCGCCGGCACCATGCAAAAGGCGAGGCCGCGGCCTCGCCTTTTTATTGCAGCCCTATTGCAACCTGCTTAGAGCGAGCCGCTAACAAAACCCAGCGCAGCGGTCCTGGCTAGGCGCACTGCCGCAGACAGTACAAGTAGTACGGCAAGGCAGTGCAACAACGCCAGGAGGGGTTTGTTAGCGGCTCTTAACGCTGCAGCCGAGCGACCAGCGCCGACACATCGCGCCAGCTCACCCGGCGCGTCGCCAGCGTCACACCACCGGGCATCGGGCCCGGAAACGGCGCGGATTCCATCCCACCCAGCCGCCGGTAAAACTCGCGCGCCTCGACGTTTGCCTCCAGCACGTACAGGAACAGCGGCCTGTCCGGCCAACCTTCCCCGGCCCGTCGCGCCGCCCAGGCCAGCAGCTGCTTGCCCAGCCCCACGCCCTTTACCGACGGCATCACGTGCAGGTTGTCGAGATAGACGCCGAACTCCGGTTCGGCCAACGGTTGCAGGCAGGCAAACCCGACCGGCTTGTTATCCAGCACGGCAAGCAACACCTCGAACGGCCCGCCGATGCCATCGCCCAGCCGTTCCTGCCAGTGCTGAAGGCGCTCGGCGGCGACCTCGTTGTCGAGGTAGGTGTCGGGCAACAAGCCACGGTAGGCAGATTGCCAGCTGGCGGTATGCAAGGCGGCGATGATGGCGGCGTGTTCGGCCTGGGCCGGCACGAAGGCAAGTTGTGACATCACATCGACTCAGGAACAGGAATAACCCAGCCTAACATGCCTGCCGGCTGTGGCGCAGGGGCAGTCTGGTTCGGTTAGCGCCGGTACAGTACCTACTCAGAACCCGTCCTCAAAGTGTAGCGAGCGGGCGTCAGCGAGGGGCGGACAGCGCGCAGGAACCGGAATGTACTGCAGTACATGAGGACTCCCGATCGCTGAGCGAATCAATAGATTCGCACGCTGACTGCCCAACCCGAGATCACGCCCGCGCAGTAACTTTGAGGGCGGGTTCTCAGAACCGCTCGTGCGGCGCCAGGTAGCGCCACTGTCCCACGTCCAGCTCGCCCAGCGCGATCCGGCCGATGCGGATGCGCTTCACCTGCTCGACGCGCAGGCCGGCCGACTCGCACAGCCGACGCAGCAGCCGTGGCGTGTTGTCGCGCAGCACGAAGCGCAGCTGGGCATCGCTCTGCCGACTAACCTTGGAAGGTTTCACCAGCACGCCATTGATCTCGACCCCGGCGGCGAGCCGCGCCAGCACGACATCGTTCAGGCCGCCGTCCACCCACACCAGCCACTCCTGCTCGAAGTCGGCGGCGTCGGCGATCAGCTTGCGGGCGATGCGGCCGTCCTGGGTCAGTACCAAGAGACCGGCCGAATCGACCTCCAGCTGGCCGGCCGGCGCCAGGTTGTGCGTGTGTTTTTTCAGGAAGGTGTAGCCGGAGCGGTCGGCGCGGGCGCGGGTTTCCGGCTTGACCAGTTGCCAGGCCGGTCGCTCGCCCGGCTGCTGGGCCGGGCCGCACACGTAGCCGACCGGCTTGTTGAGCAGCACGGTCACCCGCTCGGCCTGCTGTGCCAGCGCCTGGCGGGTCAGCTCGATGGTCTGGTCGGGACGGACCCGGCTGCCCAGCACGTTGACCACCACGCCGTCGACCTTCACCAGCCCCATCTCGATGAACTCGTCCGCCTCGCGACGCGAGCACAGCCCCAGTTCGGTCATGCGTTTGGACAGACGAATGGTATCGTCGGACATGGTGATGGTCTTTCATTAAAGTAACGGGCGCCGATTATCGCGCGTTTTGCCCGCTCGTGCGCCGCCGCGTTCGGCCAACCCTGCGGCGCAACGCCGCACAGTGCACCCGTCATTGTCGGAGTATCGTTCGTGAGCGCCTATCACCGTATCGCCTGCCTGAGTACCGAAGCGGTCGAAACCCTGTATCTACTGGGCGCCGAAGACCGCATCGCCGGCGTTTCCGGCTTCGCCACCCGGCCGCGCCGGGCACGCAAGGACAAACCGGCGATCTGCGGTTTTTCCAGCGGCCAGATCCACCGCATCCTGGCGGTGGAGCCGGACCTGGTCATCGCATTCAGCGATATGCAGGCCGAACTGGTCGCCGACGCGATCCGCGCCGGGGTGGAAGTGCACGTGTTCAATCAGCGCACGCTGGAAGGCATCCTCGACATGATCATCACACTCGGCCGGCTGGTCGACAGGCAACCCGCCGCCGAGATGCTGGTCAGCGAGCTGGCCGCCCGCCTCGCCGCCGCCGCCGCACACGCCGCCAGCCTACTGGAGCGGCCGCGCGTCTACTTCGAGGAGTGGAACGACCCGATGATCTGCGGCATCGGCTGGGTGTCCGAACTGATCGCACTGGCCGGCGGCGTCGACGTGTTCGCCGACCTCGCTGCCAAGCCGGCCGCGCGCGACCGGATCATCGCCGACCCGACCGAGGTGATACGGCGGGCGCCCGACGTGATCATCGGCTCGTGGTGCGGTCGCAAGTTCCGCCCCGACCTGCTGGCTGCCCGGCCCGGCTGGGATGAGATCCCGGCAGTGCTCAACGCTCTGGTACTCGAGATGAAATCGGCCGACATCCTGTCGCCGGGGCCGTCGGCGATCCTCGAAGGACTGCCACAGCTGCAGGCGGCGGTGCAGCGCTGGTCGGCGCTGCAGCACACCGCTTGAGACACTAGCTATCACGGCGCAGTGACCGGTCCGACCGTGTCTTCAGGTGCCGGTCAAAGGCGACGATCAAGGCACTCATCACTACGAAGGCCAGCGCCAGCAGCAGCGAATTGACCAGCACGCCCGAATAGCCGAGGCTCTGCACGTTGAGGAAGGGATACGGGTAGCGGTCGATCAACGCCCCGCGCAACAGCGTGTAGGCCAGGTACAGCCCAGGAAACCCCAGCCATTGCAGCGCCACCAGCCAGCGCAGCCGCGCCGGCGGCACGAACAGCAGCCAGTAGACCAGGTACGCTACCGGGATCACCCGATGCAGCAGGACGTCGCCGAGCAGGCGCAGCCCGGTCGGGTTCCACAGCTGTCGCAGCAGCAGCGCGTACACCAGCCCGACGATGGTGATATACACCAGCGACGCCGAGCGCATCGTCGGCTGCTGGAAAAACCGCCCCCAGCGCGATGCCGGTGCCAACAGCGGCACGCTCAGCTCGAGTGCCAGCAGCAGGTTGGTCATGATGGTGAAGTAACTGAAATAGTTCAGCACCGAGTCCGACCACGGCACGCCGCGCTCGAGCCCGGCGCGTACGCCAAGACCTAGCTGCAGACAAAGCGCAAACCAGCCGGTCAGCGCCAGCATCAGTTCCGCCCGGCGGCGCCATACGATGTTCCGATTCATGATGTTCAGCCTGCTTAGCATGACGCGGCACCCAACCGCGTTGCAATGACAACGTCCCCGATGATGTAAACCACGCCGCCGCTATGCCACTCCAGTTGAACCACTACTTCTGCCGCAACGCCGCTACCGACAGCCCCGACACCACGAAGGTCAACCCGGCGCCGACATTCAGGCCGGCCACCACCCGCGGCCGCTGGCGCAGCCAGTTGGCCAAGCGCGACGCGAACATCCCCATCAAGGCGAAGCCCAGCGCGGTCAGCAGCGCAAACCAGCCGCCGTACACCAGCATCTGCGTGGTGACGGTGCCGCGTAGCGGGCTGACGAATTGGGGGATGAAGGCAAGCACGAACAGGCCCGGCTTGGGGTTGAGTGCCGCCGACAGGAAACCGGTAGCAAAGATGCTCGACAAGGGCTGGCGCACCACTGGTGCAAAGCTGATCAGGCTGCGCGAGCGCAGCACCCGGATGCCGAGCCACAGCAGGTAGAGTGCACCGACGATCTTCACCAGCCAGAATGCCAGCGCCGAGGCCTGGATCAACAGCGTCAGCCCGAAGGTGGCCGCCGCGACGTGGAACAGAATGCCGGCGCCGGAGGCGAGCCCCGATACCCCCGCCGCCAGGCGGCCCTGGCTCAGGCCGCGGCTGATCGCGAGCAGGTTGTCCGGACCGGGCGCCAGCACCAGCAGGAGGCAGGCGGTGGTATAGGTCAGCCAGACTTCGAGCGGAAACATTGATAAGCACCTCGGCGACGGGGTGAAACGAACTACTATACGCCCGGTTCGCGACGGCGTTGCCGGCGTGAACTGCCGTCCGGCGGGTAATGCCGCACGGTGGTCGGCTGGCCCGCCTCACCGGCCGCTAGGGCCGGGCGGCCGACCGTGTCAGAATACTTCCCGTTTCCGACACCCGGCCTCCGCACCATGTCCCAGCCACGCCTCGCCCTCGCGATGATCGTCAAGAACGAAGCCACCCACCTCGCCCGCTGCCTCGGCAGCGTCCACCCCTGGGTCGACCATATGTTGGTGCTCGATACCGGCTCCAGCGACGACACGATCGCCATCGCCGAGCGGGCCGGCGCCGAGGTGCGCCGGTTCGCCTGGTGTAACGATTTCGCCGCCGCGCGCAACGCGGCGCTCGACGCGGTGGCCGATTACGACTGGGTGCTGGTGCTCGACGCCGACGAAACGCTGATCGCCGGCGGCGAGACGCTGCGCCGCTTCATCACCGACAGTGCGCCCTGCCTGGGCCAGGTGGCGATTCACAGCACCTTCCGGCAGGACAACGGCGAGGTGCAGACCAGCGTCAGCCGCATCAGCCGCTTGTTGCCGCACGGGGTGCGCTACCGCGGGCGCATCCACGAGCAAGTCGTGGCCGAGCTGCCCTACCGCGACAGCGGCCTAGTGGTCCGCCATGCCGGCTACCTCGACACCGACAAGAGCGCGCGCAATATTCCGCTGCTGCAGGCCGAACTGGCCGCCGCGCCGCAAGATGCCGCCCTGCACTACCTGCTGGGGCGCGAATGGCAGGCGATCCGCCGACACGACGAGGCGCGCCGTCACTATGCCGACAGCTACCGCCTACGCCCCGGCCGTTATACCTGGGAGTCCGACCTGGTAGTGCGTTTCCTGCAAACCCTGAAAGCCTGCGAGGCGTTTGACGAAGCCTTGGTCCTCGCCGGCGCCGAGCAGGAGCGTCAACAGCACAGTGCCGATTTCTTCTTCGTGCTGGCCGACACCTTGCTTGAGCTGTTCATTCGCCAACCACCCGACAACCCTGCCGACGTGGCGACGGTCGAACAGTGCTGGCAGCGCTGCCTGGAGCTCGGCGACGGCTGCGCCGAGGTGCAGGGACGCGGCAGCTATCTGGCCGCCTACAATCTGGGGGTGTTTGCCGAGGTGTGGAACGATGCGAGCAAGGCTAGGCATTGGTACGGTGTGGCCGCGGCGCAGGGCTATGCGCCGGCCAGCGCGCGGCTGGCGGGGCTGACGGCCGCCGGCTGAGCGCGACGTCGGCAAAGCGATGGCCCTGTCCTTGCCCTTCATCGCCGGTATCATGACGGTATGAACGGCGCGCGTCCTACCGGCTGGTGCTACCCCGCCTCGGCTGGTAACGCGATCGGCCACCCGACGACCGCTCCGGGAACCCGCACATGAACTACCTCGCCCACCTGCACCTGGCTCCCGACGACGCCGAAGCGCGCGTCGGCAACCTGCTGGGCGACTTCGTCAAGCCGGCCAACGCGGGTCACCTGCCGCCGGGCATCGTCGCCGGGATGACGCTGCACCGCCAGATCGACCGCTATACCGACGCGCACCCGCTGTTTCGGGCGAGCAAGACCCATATCGCCGCCGAGCGGCACCGTTACGCCGGCATCCTGGTCGACATCTTCTACGACCATTTCCTCGCACGGCATTGGGACGAGTTTGCCGACCGGCCGCTGGCCGAGTTCACCCACCAGGTGTACGCCGAACTCGCCGCCCGCCACGCGCTGCTGCCACCACGACTGCTGGGCATCCTGCCGCGAATGACGGCGGACGACTGGCTGCTCAGTTACCGCGAGCTCGACGGCATCGCCGCGACCCTGCGGGGCTTCTCGCAGACCCGATTGTCGCGCCCCAACTCGGTGGCCGGCGGCATCGACGACCTGGTCGCCGCCTACCGGCAGCTCGACGCCGAATTTCTGGCGTTCTACCCGCAGCTGCAGGCCGACGTCGCACGCTTCCTTGCCGCTGCGGCCAACGATCCGGTTAACCACTGACACATCCCACAAAACGAACAAAGGCGGCACCGGGCCGCCTCTGCTCGCTCAACACCGCTCGCCTCAGCGCGGCACTAGGCTCTTCAGCTCGCCAACATGCAAGCGGTGCAACACCGCCGGTGCCGACAATGGGGCGGCACGCAACTGCAGGCGATTCCACGGCGCATGGTCGAGCGCGACCTTTAGGTCGTGCGCGCCGGCCTCGCGGCGGCGGGCGATCGACGAGCGCGAGAACTCGGCGTCGCTGAACGAGCTTTCCTCGGCGGTGGGCTGGTAGATGATGTGCACGATGTCGATCCGGCGCGGCGGCACGGCCAGCGCCTTGCCTTCCACCGCCTCGGTGGCGGCATCGGGCTCGATCGCGAGACCGTGCTGCACCAGGGTATGGCGCAGGTTGTGCACCCGGCACAGCGTTTCGACCTGACGGCTGCGGCTGGCGTACTGGATCTGCTTCTGGCGCCAGGCGACCTCGTCCATCGAGGTCGGCAGCGGGCCCTCGGCGTTCCACAGATCGATCATGAACACCAACAGGTCATCGCTGCCCTGGTCGTCGAGGATGGCGTTGAGCGGCGTGTTGGCCACGCAACCGCCGTCCCAGTAGTAGTGGCCGTCGACCTGGGTGGCCGGAAAGCCCGGCGGCAGCGAGCCGCTAGCCAGCACATGCTCGGGGCCGATTGCCTGCTCGGCCGAATCGAAAAACTCCAGCTCGCCGGTGTCGACCCGGGTAGCGCCTACGGACAGCCGGCCGTGGCCGGTTTTACTGAGGCCCTCGAAATTGACGTGGGTACGCAAGGTTTCCAGCATCGGCGAGGTATCGTAGAAGCTCGCCTGATCGGTCGGACTGGAGGACAGAACCAGCGGGCTGGGGAGGCGTGGACGCCAGAAATTGGGCTGACCGAGGGTCATCGCTTCGGCGACGCTGTACTGGTTGTACCAGCGCAGTAGCGAACCATACAGCACGCGACCGGTTTCGTCCGGGCGGGAAATCGCGTCCCAGAGATTATCGAGTGCGGCCAGTCGTTCGTCCGCCTTGTTGCCAGCGATCACCGCGGCGTTGATCGCGCCGATCGAAATGCCGGTCACCCAGTCCGGCTCGAAGCCGGCCTCGTGCAGCGCCTGATAGGCGCCGATGTGATAGGCCCCCAAGGCCCCACCGCCCTGCAACACCAGCACTACCTTGCGCTGGCTGCTGTGATCCGTTCCGTTCTTCTGTTGTCCCGCCATCGCTCGTCTCCTGTGGTCGACTGCAAGCGGCGCTGCTGCGCCGCAATATATTCATACAACATACAACATAGATGGCGAATGGTGGCTTGGCTTGAAATTTTCGTGACGGAGATGATGGACAGTCATATTCCAAATGATTTTCCCTATCCCCTCTTGCAAGCAAACGTCCTCGTCATTACATGTGGAGATATCAACCACCGTGACCATGAAAGTTAGAACCAATGAGCACACCCACCTCCCCGTCCCTGAATGACGTATTGGTACAGCACACCAGCACCCGCTCCTACCACAGCGATCCGATCTCGGCCGCGGTGCTCGAGCGCATCATCGAGGCCGGCTGGCGCGGCCCGACCTCAGTCAACGGCCAGCAGGTCTCGCTGGTGGTAGTGCAGGACCCGGCACGCCGCGCCGAGATCGCCAAAATCGCCGGCGGCCAGCCCTGGATCGCCCAGGGCCGGTGTTCATCACGATAGTGATGGACTTCAGCAAGACCGCCTTGGGGGTCGAGGCCGCCGGCAAGCAGCAGGTGATCCACGACAGCGTCGAAGGCGCGATGGTGGGCGCGGTGGATGCCGGTATCACGCTGGGGCGGCTGATGGCCGCGGCGCAGACAGAAGGCCTGGGGGTAGTGCCGATCGGCGGCATCCGCCGCGACCCGCGCGCGCTGATCGAACTGCTCGACCTGCCGCCGCTGACCTTCCCGCTGGTCGGCATGGCGCTCGGCTACCCGGCGGCCACGGCACCGCGCAAGCCGCGCCTGCCGCTGTCCACCTTCCGCCACGACGAGCGCTATCAGGCCGAAGGCATGGCCGCGGCGATCGCCGATTACGACCGTGAACTGCTCGACTACTGGCAGAGCATCGGCCGTACCGACGGCCAGCCGTGGGGCCAGAATACGGCCGAGTACTATCAGTCGGTGTACTTCCCGGATGTAGCGCCGGCGCTACGCGCCCAGGGCTTCGGCTTCGAGCGCTGAACGAGCTCGTATCGGTAAAGACAAGGGGCACCTGTATGAACAGGTGCCCCTTGTGCATGACGAACCGCCGCCGCCAAGCGTACCGCGTCGGCCTGTCCGCCTTACTTGGCCATCATCATATTGTTGATGACGTATTTCACCCCCGGCACCTTCTCGGCGATGAGCCCGGCCTTCAACATCTGCTGATCGTCGGTCATGTTGCCGTCGATGGTCACTTCGCTCTGCTTGCTGGTCACCTTCAGACCGAGCTTGCTCAGTTCCGGATCGCTGTCGAGCGCCGCTTTGACCTTGGCGGCCAGCTCCGCATCGGTAGTCTGCACGGCGGCAGCCTGATCAGCATGGACGAGCGGGCTGGTCAGCAGCGCCGGCGAGAGCAGCGCCATCAGGAATACGGCACGGGTGGTGAACGACTTCATGTGTTTCTCCATTCATTTTTACGAGCGACAACGATTCGGCCAACGTGACGGGCCATTCTGTACGGCCCGCCCCCCATCGTTTCGATATCTGTCGAATTGTATTGACCTCAGTCTTCAATTCGATAAACATGGAAATATGGAAACTAAGACCGCCGTCACATTATTGTCCGCCCTGGCGCAAGAAACGCGCCTGGCGATTTACCGTCTGCTGGTCGAGCAAGGTCCGGCGGGACTGCCGGTCGGCCGGATCGGCGAGCGACTCGACGTCGCCCCGGCCACCTTGTCCTTCCACTTGAAAGAACTGGCTCATGCCGGACTGATCACCGCCCGGCAGGAGGGTCGGTTTATTTTCTACTCGGCAAATTACAAGGAGATGAACGAGCTGCTCAGTTTTCTCACCGAGAACTGTTGCGGCGGCGAAACCTGCCTGCCCGCCGGCACGGCGACGGCTTGCGATGGTGGCTGCCGCTAACGATTGAACATCGGAGATCTAACGATGAAACGCTTTCACGTCCATGTCGCCGTCGACAACCTCAACGCCAGCATCCGCTTCTATTCGGCGCTGTTCAATGCCCAGCCCGCGGTGCTCAAGCCTGATTACGCCAAGTGGATGCTGGACGACCCGCGGCTGAATTTCGCGATCTCCAGTCGCGGCGCGCAAGCCGGGCTCGATCATCTGGGTTTTCAGGTCGACAGCGACGAAGAGCTGGCGCAGCTGCAAGGCCAGCTCCAGGCGGCCGACATCAGCATGGTCACGCAGACCGGGACCGCCTGCTGCTATGCCGAATCCAACAAGCACTGGGTGACCGACCCCTCTGGCATCGCCTGGGAGAGCTACCACACGCTGGCGTCGGTGCCGACCTTTAACGGCGGCGAGCCCGCTGCTGCGCCCGAAAGCAGCGTGTGCTGTGCGCCGGCAGCCCCTCGCATCAGGATCACGCCTAAGAACACCTGCACACCCGGCAGCGGCTGCTGCTGAACACATTCCAATGGGGAGCTTCATGAGCAAGAAGGTATTCAACGTCCTGTTTCTCTGCACCGCCAACTCGGCGCGCAGCGTGATGTCCGAAGGTTGGCTGAACACGCTGGGCCAGGGGCGTTTTCACGCGTTCAGCGCCGGCAGCCACCCGTCCGGACGCGTCAATCCGCATGCCATCGCCTTGCTGGACTCGATCGGTTACGACACGAGTAGCCTGCATTCGAAGTCGTGGGACGAGTTCGAGGGCCCGGATGCGCCGAAGATGGACATCGTGATCACCGTTTGCGACAACGCCAAGGGCGAGGCCTGCCCGATCTGGCCGGGCCATCCGCTGACCGCGCACTGGAGCTACGAAGATCCGCACGGCGACACCGAGGAAGCGCTGCAGGCGTCGTTCCGCAAGATCTTTACCCAGATCAAGCACCGTATCGAGCTGTTGGTCAGCCTGCCGGACGACAAGCTGGAACCACTGAGCCTCAAGACGACGCTGCAGGAAATCGGCGACACCAGGGTGGACTGAACCACCGAACCCGATCGCCCGCTCGATGTCGAGCGGGCTTGTGCATTGATAACGGAGCAATAAGCAATGGATTTGCGTCGTCGTTTGGTGGCGGAGTGGCTGGGCACAGCCTTGCTGCTGGCCACGGTAGTCGGTTCGGGCATCATGGCCGAGCGCTTGTCGGGCGGGAATGTCGGCCTGGCGTTGCTGGCCAACGCCATCGCCACCGGGGGCGGCCTGGTCGCGCTGATCCTGACCTTCGGCGGCATCTCGGGCGCCCACTTCAACCCGGCCGTGTCGTTGGCCGCGGCGATCCGCCGCGAGCTATCCGGCAGGGAGGCGACGCTGTACGTGCTGGTGCAGATCCTGGGAGCCTTCTGCGGCGTGGCGGCGGCCCACGGCATGTTCGGCGAGCCGCTGTTCTTCGCCTCGCAGCACATCCGTACCGGCCCGTCGCAATGGTGGAGCGAGTTTGTCGCCACCTTCGGCCTGCTGGCGGTGATCTTCGGCTGCTCGCGCAGCCGTCCCGAGACGGTGCCCTTTGCGGTGGCATCGTATATCGTCGGCGCCTACTGGTTCACCGCCTCGACCTCGTTTGCCAACCCGGCGGTCACGCTGGCGCGGGCGGCTACCGACACCTTCGCCGGGATCCGGCCGAGCGACACGCCCGGCTTCATCGTCGCGCAACTGCTCGGTGCGGTGACGGCGACGGTGCTATTCGGCTGGCTGCTGCGTGACAAGGCGCCGTTGTCGCTCGACTTGCTGGCCAGCGCCGGCGAGGACCGCGCGTTCAAGCCGCTACGCGACTAGGCTGCGCAGGCACGTTGGATTCAGTGCAGCTTGCCGAGCAGTGCGGCATTGTCGCGCACCAGCTCGCCGACCAGCGCGCTCGCCCCGTTCCACATGATCTGGATGCCCATGCACAGCAGGATGAACGCGGTCAGGCGCAGGAACACCACCGTGCCGGTGGAGCCGAGGTAGCGCAGCACCTTGTCCGAATGGCGATAGCACAGGTAGACGACGTAGCTGAGCGTCGCCACCGCCGCCAGGCTGGCCCCCGGCGCCACCGCCAGCTTCATCAGGCCCTTTTCGGTGCTGCTCAGCGAGGCGCCGATGGTGATCGCCACCGAGATCGAGCCCGGCCCCACCGTCAGCGGGAAGGTCAGCGGGAAGAACGCGCGCTGCTTCAACAGGTCACGCCCCACCGCCACCACTTCCATCGCCTCTTCGGCCGACGGCGGGTTGCTCTCGGCCGGGTTGTCGTTGAGCATCCGCCAGGCGGCGAAGGTCAGCAGCAGGCCGCCGCCCACCTGCACCACCGGCAGCGACACGCCGAAGATCTCCAGCACGAAGCTGCCGACGTACATGCTGGCGAGCAGCAGCACGAAGCAGTAAATGGCGATGCGGCGCGCCAGATAGGCGCGGTCGGCGGTGCTGTTCTGGCAGGTGAACGAATAGAAGATCGGCACCATGCCGGGCGGGTTCATGATCGGCAGCAGGCCGGCCACGATGAACAAGTACTTGCTGGTGAAATGCGTCAACAGTTCCGCCATGAAACGCTCCGGGCGCGGCCAGATGAATGGAGCGACGAGTTTACCATTGCCTCTGGAATATAGGCTTGCCTAACTGGATACAAGCTACGTTCTACGCGACCGCTATCCACGTCATCACCGATGCCCAATCCCCCTTGGCGTCTTTATGGCCTTTTTACGCGCCCCGCCAACATTTCTGCGGTTTCTTTACGGCGTGTTTCCTAGCATCAGGTGGCCGCCCACTCGGGCCAAGCCAACGCTACTGGAGTCGTCATGCCCCTGCTCGTCCCGCGCCACGTCCTTGTCTCCGCCCCTCGACAGCCGTACAGCCGGCAGCGTCACACCCTGGGCCATTATGTCCGGACCCTTCGCCGCCGGCTGATGCGGCTTAGCTACTGGCTCACCAAACTGGGCCACCCTTCCGGCCCGCCGCTGCGTTGCTGGGTGAACCGCCGCTGCCTGTCGCTGCAAAACGACTGCCGTTGCGGGCAGAAGCGCTAGCCGCGCGGATGATCGAATCGGGACCGACGCGACCGTGGACCACGCCTATGCTTGATCTGTCGGTTCACCGTGGCAAGGAGAAGAAGATGGTCAACTACGCGCTGTTCGTCCGACTGGAAGCCAAGCCGGGCAAGGAAAACGACGTCGCAGCGTTTCTCGCGACGGGCTTGACGTTGGCCGAACAGGAGCCGGCCACGCCGGTCTGGTTTGCGTTGCGGTTGGGGCCGAGCACCTTTGCGGTGTTCGACGCCTTCGCCGACGAAGCCGGCCGGCAGGCACACCTGAACGGCAAGATCGCTGCGGCGCTGATGGCGCAGGCGGACACGCTGTTCGCCACGCCGCCGGTGATTGAACGCATCGATGTGCTGGGGGCGAAGCTGCCGGGCTAGCCTAGCCGGGTGGGCGCTGACGAACGTCCGCCCAACACCGGCACCGCCCGGACAGCAGGGAAGGCTATCCAGCCAACCGGACCGGGACGTCGGCCGCAAGACCGCCCGCCCGGTTGCCCCCACTGTCGCACAGCTTGACTGAGCATGATTCGCCGGGAAGAGATGCCGCTCGATCAGCTGGTGGACTACCGCGCCTCACTTCCATGCCATCAACCACAGCCCCACCATGCTCAACACGACTCCGCCCATCCTGGCAAGCGACGGTTGTTCGCGAAACAGCAGATAGCCGAGCGGGAGTAGCACCAGGGTCGTCAGCAGGTTCGAGCTGAGTGCCGCCAGGCCAACGTTCCAGCCCGCCCGATAGGCCAGCAGAAAGCCCAGCTCAATCCCCAGAATCCCGACAGCCACTCCGGCTGTGCTCCAGTTCAGCGACGACACGCTCTTGCTACCCTCCGGATGCAGCGCGGTACCGACAAGGCAGAGCAGCAGCGCCGCACCATAACTCATCGCGAGCGAGAAAAAAGGGTTCAACGAAGAGGGCACCTGCTTGATCGACAGGTGGTAGACCACCGAGCCGGCCACCGCCAACAAAATCGCTGCGAGATACATGATGGTTTCCTTGTTGTCGTGCAGTGACATCATCGTAGCGACCGGTCTTGGCTATAGGTAGACTGACAATTACTATTCTTGTCATATGAATTGCTTATAACCATGGATCTGGACACCACTTTGCTACGGGCCTTTGTGACCGTGGTGCGCTCGGGCAGCATCAACCGTGCGGCCGCCCAGCTGGGACGCACGCAGCCCGCCCTGAGCTTGCAGGTGCGCAAACTGGAAGAACGGTTGGGCCAAGCCATCCTGCAGCGCTCGCCCCGTGGCATCACCTTGACCAAAGCGGGCGAGGCGCTTCTGCCGTACGCGGAGCGCATCGTCGCGCTGACCGATCAGGTGATCCCGGGAGTGAGCGGCCATGACCTCGAGCAGGAGCAGCAACGCCGCATCGGCCTGATGGAAGATTTCGTCGGCTCGCGGCTGCCCCGCGTGCTCGCCGACTTCGCCGCGGTGCACCCACGGCTCAAGCTGGACGTGCAGGTGGCGTCGGGGGTGCAAATGGCCGAAGCCTTCCGCCAGGGCCAACTCGACGTGCTGATCGCCGACCCGGCCACGGCCTCCGGGCTGAGTACTCCCCCACAATGGGTGGTGAACTGTCCGTTGGTGTGGGTCGGAAAGGACGCGCACTGGGGAATGAGTCCGCTACCCTTAGTGATGTTCTTCGCGCCCTGCTCGTGGCGCGATGCCACGCTGGCAGCGCTGAACCAGGCACAGATACCGTGGCGCATCGCGTTTGAAAGTACCTCGCTGCAGGCGGTATTGGCCGCCGTCGAGGCCGGTCTGGGTGTCGCCGCACTGCTGCCTGACGCGCTCCCCTACGGCGTCAAGCAGCTGCCGAACGACGCCTTGCCGGTGGTGCCACCGACCCGAGTCGGCCTGTTCTGCCGACCCGGCAACCAGAATGACGACGTCACCAAACAGCTGTGCCAGCTGTTCTACCGGGAGGTCAGCGTACTGGCCGTGGTGTAAGAGCCGAAAAACCCAGCGCAGAGGTTCCGCTTGGGCGCCCTGCCGGTTGCCCTCTGCCCGGCCTTGGCCTGATGCTTGTCGCATCGCCCTCCAGAAGGAACGCCCATGAAGTGGTTCGCCCTGCTGCCCGCCTTGATCGGCAGCGCCCTCGCCGCCCTGCCCGCCGGCGCGGCCACCGTCGACGACGTGATCCGGTCCGGCGTGCTGCGCGTCTGTACCCCCGGCGACTACAAGCCGTTCAGCTTCGCGACCGCACCCGGGGTCTACGAAGGGCTGGATATCGACCTGACCCAGTCGCTGGCCGCCTCGCTCGGCGCCAAGGTCCAGTACGTGCCGACCAGCTGGCCGACGTTGATGGCCGATTTCACCGCCGGCAAATGCGATATCGCCGCTGGCGGCATTTCGGTGTCGCTCGACCGTCAGAAGAAGGCCTGGTTCAGCGCCCCCTACATGGTCAACGGCAAGGCACCGCTGGTGCGCTGTGCCGACGTGAAGCGCTACCAGAGCGTGGCCGACATCGACAAGCCGGGCGTCAGGGTGATCGCCAACCCGGGCGGCAGCAACGAGCGCTACGCCCGCGCCAACTTCAAGCACGCCACGCTGACCCTGCACACGGAAAACCTGACGATCTTCGACGAGATCCTCGCCGACCGCGCCGACGTGTTCGTCACCGAGTCGGCCGAGGCGCGCGTGCAGCAGCGCCTGCGCCCGGGCCTGTGCGCGGTCAACCCGGACAAGCCGCTGCAGTACAGCGAAAACGCGCTGATGCTGCCGCGTGGCGATGTCGACACTAAGGCCTACGTCGACCAGTGGCTGCACCTGCTCAAGGCCGGGGGCGAGTACCAGAAGATCAGCAACCGCTGGTTGAATTAGCCGTACTCCAGACAAACAAAAGGTTGGCCGAACGCCGCGACGGCTTTCGGCCAACCTCATTGATGACGCTTTCAGCATGGCAGCGCAGCCCCCCTCACTCCGGCGGCGTCTTCCGGTCAACCAGAGGCAACAACTTAGAGATCAGATCTATCGGCAACGGAAACACAATGGTCGAGCTCTTGTCGCCGGCAATATTGGTGAGCGTCTGCAGATAGCGCAACTGCATCGCCTGCGGCTCCTTCGCCAGCGTCTGCGCCGCCTGCAGCAGGCGTTCCGCGGCCTGCATTTCGCCTTCGGCGTGGATGATCTTGGCGCGCCGCTCCCGTTCCGCCTCGGCCTGTTTGGCGATCGCGCTGACCATCGACTCGCGCAGGTCGACCTGCTTGATCTCGACATTGGACACCTTCAGCCCCCACGCGTCGGTCTGCGCGTCGAGCACCTTCTGGATGTCGAGATTGAGCCGCTCGCGCTCCGCGAGCAGTTCGTCCAACTCGTGCTTGCCCAATACCGAGCGCAGCGTGGTCTGCGACAGCTGGCTGGTGGCTTCGAGGAACTGGGCCACCTGGATGATCGCCCGTTCCGGGTCGATCACGCGGAAGTACACCACCGCGCTGACCGTCACCGAGACGTTGTCGCGCGTGATCAGGTCCTGCGGCGGCACGGCGAACACCACGGTGCGCAGGTCGACCCGTACCACCTGCTGCACCACCGGGATGATGATCACCAGCCCCGGCCCCTTCACCTTCCAGAAGCGGCCGAGCATGAACACCACGCCGCGTTCGTATTCGCGAAAGATGCGAAACGCCGAAACGAGCAGCAAAAAAAGCAGCAGGATCAGCACACCGCCGAATCCCAAGGTGAATTCCATCATCGCTGTTCTCCTTTTTTGTCGTTAAGCGGCATGACGATCAAGATCAGCCCGTTACGCCCGGTCACCCGTACCTGATTGCCGCGTTGCAGCGGCACCGTGCTGCGCACCCGCCAGCGCTCGCCGAGGACGCTCGCCCAGCCTTCCATTTCCCCGTCGCCGGATGGCAGGTCGTCGAGCATCACGCCGACGCTGCCGGCCAGCCTCTCGCCGCCGCTGACCACCGGGCGCTGCCGCGCCTTGATCGCGACGCCGGACACGCCGAACACGAACAGGCCGGTCACCGCCGCCAGTGCCGCGATCAGCGAGATCGGAATGCCGAGGCCCGGCACGTCGGTATCGATCAGCATCAGCGCGCCGATCGAGAACGCGACGATGCCCCCGACCCCGAGCGTGCCGAACGTGGGCAGGAACGCCTCGGCCAGCAGGCAGCCCAGGCCGAGCAGGATCAGCGCGAGACCGGTGTAGTTGATCGGCAACAGTTGCAGCGCATACAGGCCGACCAGCAGGCAGATCGCGCCGGCAAGGCCGGGGAGAACGTAGCCCGGGTTGGAGAACTCGAAAAACAGCCCGTACATGCCGATCATCATCAGGATCAGCGCCACGCTCGGGTCGGTGACGGCGGCGAGAAGGCGGTCACGCCAGCCCGGCTCAATCGTCACCACGGCGGCACCGGCGGTGTGCAGCACGCGCACACCACCGGTGGTGGTCACTTTGCGGCCATCGAGCTTATGCAGCAGATCCGGCACATCGCGCGCGGTCAGGTCGACCACTCGTTGCGCCAGCGCCTCGTCGGCCGACAGACTCACCGCCTCGCGCACCGCGCGCTCGGCCCACTGCACATTGCGGCCGCGCAGCTGCGCCAGCCCGCGGATATAGGCGGCGGCGTCGTTCACCTGCTTGCGCTCCATGGTGCTTTGCGACTGCTCGCCGCCCGACGCGGTCTTGGCGGACTTGTCCTCGTTCGGCGCCTTGCCGGGCGACGGCTCCGAACCACCCACGCCGATCTGCACCGGCGTGGCTGCACCCAGATTGGTGCCGGGCGCCATCGCGGCGATGTGGCTGGCGTAGAGGATGTAGGTGCCGGCGCTGGCGGCACGGGCGCCGCCCGGGGCGATGAAGGAGGCGACCGGCACCGGCGAGGCGAGAATCGCCTGGATGATCTGGCGCATCGACACATCGAGCCCGCCCGGCGTGTCCATCTGCAGCACGACTAACTGCGCCTGGTCCTTTTGCGCCTGCGCGAGGCTGCGGGTGAAAAAATCGGCGCGGACCGGGCCGATCGCGCCAGTCAGCGGGATGACGACGACGGGGGGCGCCGCTGCCGCAGCGCTGGCACTGCCCAGCCCCAGACAGAGCAGCAAGGCAACCTGCAGCAACAGCATTACGACGGTCGCCAACACGCGGCGAGCGCGGCGCAGGAGAGAGACGGGCTTCATGGCTACCGAGGTGGTTTGCTTCGGGTGGCCGATTGGGCCACCCGAGGTTCGCCAGCATGAAAGAAGATACTTCCAGCTTATGCCGACTTGGTTCTAATCGCTTGAACGGATAAAGATTTTCAGAAAAAACTCGCTCAAGCAAAGCTCGGCGAAATCAGGAGGACCGGTCACGGGTGGGCATCGCCTGTCGAGCCGGCACGTCGCGCCGCCTCCCACCCAAGCGGCGCCACAGCGCGCTCAGCTCGGCCGATCGACCTCTACACTCAGCCAGCCCCAGCCGGCAGAGGGTAAATGACGGCTTGCTGCCGACAGCCGCATTCCTGTGCTGAACCGACCGGAACGGCCCCGCTTATCTAGGTAGCTCCCGGGACTGCAGGTCGAACGGCACGTTGCGCGGCACCTTGGCGTCGTCGTGCGGCCCGCCACGATGGTCTCCAACACGGCACGGATGTGCACGTCGAGCTCAACCTGAACGACCGCGTGTACAACCCAGACGGCTATAGCGGTTTCAATTCACCGAGCACAGTGGGCAGCAACTCCGATACGGTCGGATGAATGTGAACTGCCCTCTGCACCACCGTGTACGGTGCCTTTGCATACATCGCGTCGAGCAGGCAATGAATCGCTTCGTCACCACCTACGCCGAGCGCCGCAGCACCCAGAATTTCCTTGGTGTCCGCGTCGACCGCGATCTTTATGAAGCCCTGGGTTTCGCCCTTTTCGACCGCGCGACTGACCCGGGTCATCGGGCGCTTGCCGACCAGCGCGTTGCGGCCAGAGCGGCGGATTTCGTCTTCGGTCATCCCGACGCGTCCGAGCGGGGGATCGATGAACAATCCGTAGGCGATGATGCGGTCGCGCACGCTGCGAGTATCACCGTTCAACAGGTTGTCGGCGACGATTTCGTAATCGTTGTACGCGGTGTGCGTAAAAGCGCCGCGCCCGTTGCAGTCGCCGAGCGCCCAGACCCCGGGCACATTGGTCCGCAACTGGTCGTCGACCGTGATGTAGCCGCGGCCATCAACGGCGACGCCCGCTTTGTCCAGGCCGAGGTCGTCGGTATTCGGGACGCGGCCAACCGCCAGCAGCAAATGGGAACCCTCGACTTCCCGCGTATTCCCGGTGCAATCGAGCCTGATGACGATCCGATCGCCGCGCTTTTCAACCGCCATGCACTCGGCGCCCGACTCGACGCGGACACCTTCGTCCCGAAGAATCCCGAGCACGCATTGCGACACGTCTTCATCTTCCCGGGAAATCAAACGCGGCCCCTTTTCGACGATCGTCACCTGGCTACCGAAACGGCGGTACATTTGTGCAAACTCCAGTCCGGTATAGCTGCCGCCGACGATCATCAAATGCTCAGGCAGAAAGTCGATCTCCATCATGCTCGAGTTGGTCAGGTAATCGACCTGATCCAACCCCGACAGCGGCGGCACTAGAGCCCGCCCGCCAACATTGACGAAAATATTGTCTGCGGCGAGCAGCTCGCCATTCACCCGCACTTCGTTCGGCGACTCGAACCGCGCTTGTCCCTCAAACACCGTGCAATTCGCAAGCCCCTTCATCCAGTTTTCGACGCCGCGGCTTGAGTTCCCCGCGATCTCGTCCTTGCGCGCCTTCACGCGCCCCATGTCGACCGCGACGGTGCCGCCTATGGTCACGCCGTAGTCGGCCGCACGCCGCGCGAGGTGTGCGGCGTAAGCGCTCGCGACCAGCGCCTTGGTCGGGGTGCAGCCGGTATTCACGCACGTGCCGCCAAATCGTTTGCGCTCGATGATCGCGACCTTCTGGCCGGCATCCGAGAGCCTTGCCGCGAGCGCCGGGCCGGCTTGGCCGGTGCCAATGATAATGGCGTCAAACCGCGTCTTCATGGTGACCTCCATGCCGGGGCAACGAGTTGATCTTAAAGGTAGACGAATCCACACTCATTACCGCTTAAGACCGTAGGTTGGGATGAGCTGATCGTCCGGATTCCTCCCAACTTGGCGCAACCCAATGTGGGCTGCGCCGCTGCGGCCTGCCGTTCACTCCGGCCATCGACTAGGCGATCCGGCGCCTAGCCGACGTGGTCGCGGCACAACAGCGCTGAGGACGGACAGGTTAGCCGAACAAAAAATGGGTGACGGTGTTACCGCCCTCACCCATCTATTCGCTATTTGTCTTGTCGCCACCACCGCCGCAGGCGCTTGTGTCGCTTACAAGGCGAACTGACGCACCACGCCGCCCAGCGTCTTGACCCAAGCCGCGGCTGATTGACCCAAGCCGCGGCTGACGCACCAAAGCCGGCACAAACCGGCCAACACCGCACTGCGCCGACGCTGGCTGGCACGCAACAACAAGCGGCTCGGCTGATCGGCCAAGGCACTCAGCCAGGCGCCGTCCTGCAGCGGGTAGACGCTGCCCGCCTCCAGCACCCGTACCGCCCTGACCGGCATCGTTTCCAGCCACTGCAGCGCCTCCACGCGCACCCGCCCCTGCTGCACATGCAACACCATGCCCGGCTTTGCACGCCACTGCAGCACCTGGCCCGCACCGAGCCCGATCTCCCTGTCGGCAAGCGTCATCGCCGTCCCCTTCGCTCTGGTCTCAGACCCACCCAGCTTATCGAGGCACTCCGGCCGCCAGTAGGCACAGCCGGCCCGACGACGATACGAAACAGCGCCGAAAAAACCGCTCTGTTACGATGCAAAACGCATGCTTCTGTATCTGTTACGGCCCATGGCCGGCAAGGATGATGGCTTATGGACTCGCTACCGCTCTATCGCCAGCTCGCTCGGCACTACCAACACGCCATCGCCTGCGGCACGCTGTCGCCCGGCGACCGGATGCCGTCGGTACGCGCGCTGATGCAGCGGCACGAGGTCAGCCTCTCGACCGCGCTGCAGGCCTGCCGTCAGCTGGAGCGCGACGGGCTGCTCGAGGCGCGGCCGCGGCTCGGCTATTTCGTCACCCCGCCGCGCCATCCGCTCCTCACCTCGGCTAGCGAGCCGGCCAGCCTGCGGGTCGATCCGGCCCAATACGTCGGCATCCACGAACGGGTGTCGTCGTTCCTGGCCCGCGGTCGGCACGCAACGGTCGAGGTCAACCTGGCCGGCGCCTGCGGCGCGCCCGAGCTGTACCCGACCGAAGCACTGCGCAGCGCCACGGTGCGGGCGCTGCGCCGCCAGCCGCTGCTGCTCGGCACCCCGGTCGACCCGGCCGGCCATGCCCCGTTTCGCGCCGCCCTCGCCAGGCACGCGCTGGCGGCGCGGGTGAACGTTTCGGCCGACGAGATCGTCATCACTCACGGCTGTACCGAGGCGCTGACACTGGCGCTGCGTGCGGTGGCGCAGCCCGGCGACGTGATCGCGGTCGAATCGCCCACCTATTACGGCCTGCTGCAGATTCTGGAAAGCCTGGGATTGCGTGCACTGGAAATCCCCACCAGCCCACACACCGGCATCTCGCTCGAGGCGCTGGAGCTGGCCGCGCAGAGTCAGCCCGGCATCAAGGCGCTGGTGGTGAGCCCGAACCTGCAGAACCCGCTGGGCAGCATCTTGCCGGACGCCCACAAGCAGCGGCTGGTCGAATGGTGCGAGGTGCAGCAGCTGGCGCTGATCGAGGACGACAGCTACACGGCGTTGGCCGACGGCGCTAGCCCCTTGGCGGCCGCCAAGGCCTGGGACCGCAGCGGCAACGTCATCCTCTGTTCCTCGCTGCACAAGATCCTGGCGCCCGGCCTGCGGCTGGGCTGGCTCACCGCCGGCAAGTGGCAGGCGCGGGTGGAGATGCTCAAGTACAGCCAGTCGCGCCCCAACGAGATGCTCGGCCAGATCGCCGTCGCCGATTTCATGGCCAGCGGCGCGCTGGAGCGCCACCTGGCGCGCTTCAAGACGCAGCTGCGCAGCCAGCGCTCCCGGATGGCCGACTCGATCGCCCAGCATTTCCCGGCCGGCACCCGCTTCAGCGAGCCGCGCGGCGGGCTGAACCTGTGGGTGCAGCTGCCGGACGGCGTGTCGTCGCAGGCGGTGTTCGACGCCGCGCTGCGGCAAGGCATCCGCGTCTCGCCCGGGCTGATGTTTTCCAACTCCAACCGTTTCGACGGCTATCTGCGCCTCAACTGCGGCCTGCCGTTCAGTCCTGCCATCGACCAGGCGGTGCGGCGTCTGGGTGAGGTGGTCGCGGCGCAGCAGCACTAAAGAGCCGCTAGTAAACCCCTCCCAGCGTTGTTGCTCTGCCTTGCCGTACTACTTGTACTGTCTGCGGCAGAGCGCCTAGCTGGGATTGCTGCGCTGGGTTTTGTTAGCGGCTCTCAGTCAAAACGTTGGCCGAAAAGTAAAGGGCGAAGACGCTCAGCGCCTTCGCCCTTGCTGTTCCTACAGCTGGACCCGGCTTATAGGGTGAACTGCCGCACCACGCCGCCGAGCGTCTTGGCGCGGTCGAGCAGACTGGAGACGCCGTGCAGCGAGTCCTCGGCCGCCAGGCGGTTGTTGTCGGCGGCGCTGCTGACCGACTCGACATTGCCGGCCAGCTGCTGCGAGGCGTTGGCCTGCTCGCGCACCGCCGACGAGATCTCGCCCATGCCGCGCACGATGCCTTGAATCTGCGTGGTGAAGCCGAGCAAGGTGGCCTGCGCGTCGCCGGCATGCTGGACGCTGGCATCGACCCGGCCCACCGCATCACGCATGCCCGCTGTGGCGAGAGCCGAGTCTTGTTGGATCGAGTCGATCATCGTGCCAATTTCCACCGTCGCGCTGGCGGTGCGCTCCGACAGCTTGCGCACCTCGTCGGCCACCACCGCAAAGCCGCGGCCCTGCTCGCCGGCGCGCGCCGCCTCGATCGCCGCGTTCAGCGCCAACAGGTTGGTCTGGTCGGCGATATCTTTGATCACGCCGACGATCTTGTTGATCTCGTTGGCGCGCGCGTCGAGCTGGTCGAGCTGGGTCGCCAGCTGCGTCACCTCCTGCTGCACCGAGTGCAGGCCGCCGACCGCGGTTTCGATGTGGCTCACCGTGGCCTGCGTCTGCCCCTCGAACGACTCCATCAGCTGGCTCGCGTCCTCGGCCACGTCGGAGACGTGCGCCACGCTGGTCGCCAGTTCCTCGATGGCGGCGGCGCTGCCGTGCACGTCCTCGGCCTGCGTACGCGAACGCTGCGCCACTCCGCCGACCAGCTCGTTCAACTGGTGCGATACGTCTTCCACCGCGGTCGATTCGCGCCGGATCTCCAGCAGACGCTCGCGCAGCGCCGCCATGAAGGTGTTGAACGACTCGGCGATTCGGCCGACCTCGTCATTACTCCTCACCGGCATCGAGCGCACCAGGTTCCAGTCGCCGCCCGCCAGCCGCTGCAGCGCCTCGTTCAGCTCGTTGATCGGCTTCACCGTGCGCGCCGCGACCAACGACGCCACCAGCAAGGACAGCAGCAACAGCACCAGGCCGACACCCAAGACCTGCCACAGCACGGTCGAGCGCAGCGCTTCGACCTTGGCCAGCGACACATCGACGCCGACCACATAGCGCACCCCGTTGGCGGCGTTGAACGGCACGAACACCGAGCGGAACAGGCCGTACTCGCCACGGTACTCCTCGAAGTGGATCCGGCCGTCCTGCAGCGCCGCCGCCAGCCCCTGCGGAACCTGCTTGTATTCGGCCAGATACCAGTGCTCGAACTTGCCGGCCTTTACCTCGTCCGGGCTGCCCGAAGAACTGGTGTAGAGCACCCGGCCATCGCGCTCGATGGTGGTGTAGACATACGCGAGTTCGGACACGTGGGTGAAATCGGTAAGCCTGCCGGTCTGCTCGACATCCCCGGGGTTGCTCTGCGGCAACTGGTTATGAAAGTCGGTCCCGACGAGGCGCTGGGTAGCATACGCGGCGGTCATCAGCCGTTGATCGACGCCGCGCATTTCCGCGCCGACGATCGCGTCATAGGCGTAGAAAGAATAGACCGCCACCATCAGCAAACTGACCAACCCGAAGGTTGCCGACAGCTTTGCCTTCAGACCCCAGCCCCGGTTCACCATAACCACCCTCTTCCTGTCATCCATTTCACTTGAAATGGGATGAGATTTAGAGCCGCTAACAAAACGAGGCTTAGCCTCGTTTTGTTAGCGGCTCTATTGCCATGAAAGCAGCGAACCAGCCGGATGGGCTGGAGTCGACTGCACGCGCTTCGTCGAAGACGTAGCCACCATGCCGTCGGGCACTATCTCGCTTGTGCCCGCCCTGTTGCAACGCAACGAAGCGGCCGAATTTATACCCGCCATTAAGATAACGGCAAGTCATAACGACAAAATTTATGCCGATTGGTGGCCGAAGTGCTATAAAAATGTCCCATATTTGATATTTGTCTAAATTTTTATGCCAATGTCACCAACCCGGAACCTGGCTGCATCGGCCTTCTGTGTGCCAACCCGTCTGCCAGCGCCGCCAGCCGCCACCAAAAAGCAGTTGGCCGAACCGCAATAACACGGTTCGGCCAACGCATGAGGCCACAGAAGCATGACTGTTGCTTACCTCAGGGCAACGCTCCGATCGTTTTTATCAGGGATGAAGACCACCTGACCCCATCAGGCCAATTACCCCAATAACGATCAGATAAATGGCGACGATGAAGTTCAGCAATCGCGGCATGATCAGAATCAGAATACCGGCGATGAGCGATATCAACGGAGTAAGACCCAAGTGAATATTCATAGTGTCATCCTTTGCTTAGAGGACGTAGCCTGGGTGGGCTGCCTTGCCGTACGCCTACAGTCTGCGGCAGCGTCGCTTCGCTGGGTTTTAGCTGCGCAGAAACTCGGGTTAGCGGCTCAAAGTACGTCTCAGATAAACGGCATCAGCCGCAGGTCCTGCGCCTTGGCCATGCGTATCAGCAATTGATAGCCGATATTCGCCGACCAGTTGAAGCTGTTCTGCAACACCACCACGGCAGCATGGTGCTTAGGGTCGAGCCCGATAAAGCTGGTATAGCCGGCGACGAGGCCGATCTGATAGAACATGCTCTGGCCGTCGACACTGTCCTCGACCCAGGCGACCGCCGCCGCTTCTTTGTCGCGCTGGTAATCCACTTGCAGCGTATCCGCCAGAGCCTTGCCCAACGGTGAATCACCATTCCTCATATAGGCGGCCGCGAAAGTGAGCAAGTCACGAGCGGTCGAATGCATCGCCGCCGACCCTTTCATCAGATCGGTGAATTGCCAATCTGGTACCGGCTGCCCTCGGGAAATGAACTTGGGCTGATCCCCCGCGTAACCGCGCGCATGATGAAGAGCAGCCTGTGCCTCGAGCCCGTAGCCGGTATGGGTCAGCCCGAGCGGAGTCAGAATCCGCTGTTGCAGCAAGCTGTCCAACGACTGCCCCGAGCGCAGCTCCACCACATAGCCGAGCAGACCGTAGCCGATATTGGAATAGCGCGGCTCGACCGTCGACGGGGCGCTGAAATTGGCAAGATACTGCATCGCGAATTTGCGGTCGAAGTGCCGATAGAAGCTCTTGCCGGTAAACAGGTACTGCACGAAATAACCGAGCGTCTGTTCGGTAAACGGCTGGCGTGGCAATCCCGAGGTGTGCGTCGCCAACTGCTGCACGGTGATCTTTTTGGCATCGGCGCTGAGCTGAACATCGGCCGGCAGAATATCACCCAGCGTGTCATCCCAAGAGAGGATGCCCTCGTTCACCAGCTGTGCGGTGATCACCCCCAGAAACCCTTTGCTGAGCGAGCCGATGGCAAACTGCATATCGGCATCGACCGGCACCCCGGTGCTCTTGTCGGCGACACCATAGCCATAGAAATGGGGCAGGCCGTCCGGGGTCAGCACGCCCACGACGATGCCGGGCGTAATACCCTCATCCACCAGCGGACGAGCGAGCGAGTCGACTTCGTATTGCAGATTGCCACTACGCGCATAGCGCGCCGCCTCGGCATTACTCGCATCGACCTGAAACTTGGATAGCGTCCCGCACCCCGATAACAGCAGGCACGCCACAAACACCATCTGCGGCCGGACAAAACGCCTAATGCACAATCCCCAACGCACCGAAGACAACAACAAGCCGTTCACCTACCGTCTCCATCACTCACAAAAAAAAGACTGAATCCGCTGCACCACCAGATTCAGTCTCGATGCCGTTACTACACGTCAGACTTATCGGCGTAAGGCCGTAAGCCGCAAAGCCTGCCAGACGAGGCGGGATCGACCACCGCGCGACGCCGCCGACGAAGCGTCGCGGCCAAGGGCGCCAAGCCGTCAGCAACGACGCTATCGCACCCAAGGTGCGCGGCCGACTGTATACCCGACGCCGAGGCAATGACAAGCCGCTATCGCTACTTTTATGTCAATGCAGGACGGCGATACCAAGAAAATGTCCGATATTTGATAACCGGTGTAGTTTTATGAAATTAACATATTGCTATGCCGATCTGGTAGGCCTGGGTTCTACCCCGTGTCACCGCGGTTCGGCCAACCTTGAGCATCGCTCCTATCCGTCGATGCGGATGAGCAGCCTGTCCGCCACAACATAGCCCTACTCTATAGCCCTACTCTGAAGCGGGTATAATGGCCGATTGCCCACACGCACCCGCAAGGACACAACATGGAAGTACGCGACAGCAACGGCACCCTGCTCAACAGCGGGGACACGGTACAGGTGATCAAGGACCTGAAGGTGAAAGGCTCCTCCACCGTGGTCAAGCGCGGCACGGTGTTCAAGAACATCCGCGTCACCGAGGATGACGACGAGCATGTCGAGTGCCGCAACAACAAGATCAAGGGCCTGATGCTGAAGACCTGCTTCCTGAAGAAGGCCTGAGCTTGCTCCCTCTGACCGCCGCGCTGCCCATCAGCCGGCGGCGCTAACCCGGGATCGGGACGCGCCGCCGTTTATCGGCCGTACTAGCCGCGCCTTCAGCGCAGCCAGTGCACCCTCAGCAGCTTCTGAGCGTCGTTGTAATGGAACTCCAGTTCGCCCTGGTAGGCGTGGTGCAGCGCCTCGCCCAGGTCGCGCGCGAGATGGATGTCGGTAGTGGTGATGAGTACGCCCTCCCCATCCGGCTCGATCTCGATGATGCGGGCCTGCGGGTGTTCCGCCTTGGCCCTTTCTTCGTGGTGGCGGATCAGCGCGGTCAGCTCATCGCGATGGTCGACGAAAAACTTGCCGCCGACATGGACGAAACCGGCGGGGAAACGGTCGCGGATACGGTGGCAGGTGGCACAGACCACTTCCGAGGCGCCGCTCGGCCGCTCGCCCCATTGCCAGCGGCCGGCGTGAAAGACGGCACCGCAATCGGGGCAGACGGCGGGCTCGGGCGGCTTGTGCTGGAGCTTGTAGCTATCGTGTTCGCGTTCCTGGCGTAGCTGGTCGCGGCGGACGGTCTGGAAACCGTTGGGGGGTGTTCGAGAGGTCATGTCTGCTCCTCCTCAATAGAAAAACACATCGCGTAACCGGAAACCCCGTTCGGGTGTCCGGAGCGGTTGCGCCAGGTTGACCACCGTCAACCCTTGCGCAGGTCAACCCCTTGGCGAACCCCCACAGCGCCGGCGAGACCTCGTCCGGGTAGTTGGCCGCGGCGTCGAAGCACCGGAACACCTGCTTGCACCTCGGCCAGGTGGCCTTGCCTTCCGACTGACGTCGGCAATGACGAGGGCATCCCCCGCCAGCAATCGAGTTTCCCGAACCGCTGACATCGAGACCTCCCTATTGGGAGCCGTTCTATGCTCATGTTAGCCAAACACCAGACGCAAGTTCGCGACGAAATGCGTGACGCCGTCGATCGTAAAGGTCGCCGACGGTCACAGCGCGGTCGGTCGTTAGAATCGCTAACAAACCTGCAGCCAATTCGGATGCTGAAGGGCCACCGCCTGTAGGCATTGAGTTTGCGGAAAACGCCCCCAATTGCTGACACATTAGCGCGTGCCGCCCATCGGCCGCGCCCCCTTCAACCGAACAGGACCCCTCATGGCCATCACCGTAAACGGCGTTGAAATTACCGAAGCCCAAGTACAAGCCGAACAGGCAAACCATACCGACACCCCGAGCCCGCGCGACGCCGCCGTCCAACAACTGGTACTGCACCAACTGCTGCTGCAAAAAGCCAAGGAAAACGGCATCGACACCAGCAACGAAGGCCAGGCCATCGGCGCCCTGCTCGACAAGGAACTGCAATTCACCCCGGTAGACGAAGCCGCCTGCCTGGAGTTCTACAATGCCTACCCGGAACAGTTCAGCCAGGGCGACAGCGCCGTGGCCAGCCACATCCTGTTCCCGCTGGGCAACGGCGACGAACTGTCCAACACCCTGGCCCGTGCCAAGGCCGAAGGCGTGCTGGCCGAAGTGCAAGCCAACCCGTCGCGCTTCGCCGAACTGGCCAGCGAACACTCCACCTGCCCGTCCGGCAAACAGGGCGGCGAACTGGGCCAGTTCGGCCGCGGCCAGATGGTGCCGGAATTCGAGCAGGCGGTGTACAGCACCGACGCCGGCCAGATCACCCCGCACCTGGTCGAAACCCAGTTCGGCTACCACATCATCCAGGTAAACGACCGCCAAGGCGGCGGCAAGCTCGGCTTTGAAGAAATCAAGGACCGCCTGCAGCAGCACCTGAACGAAATGGCCGGCCGCCAGGCGATGCACGAATACCTGTCGACGCTGGTGAAAGCCGCCAAGATCGAAGGCTTTGCGATGCCGGGGCTGTAATTCCCCTTGCAGCAAGCATAAAAAAACCGGGCCCTTGGTCCGGTTTTTTATTGTCTGGGCCGCGGATGGCCGTGCACTGCCGTATCAAGCGCCAAACGGCTCGATCAGACAAGCTGAAACCGGGTGCCTAGCCGGCTCTTTGATGCTTTCGGCCAACCTTGATAGGCACCCTCGGGCCACGGCCGCGCAATCCGCCCCGGGCAGCACACTACCCCGCGGGCTACCATGACCCTATCACGCCGAGCGAGAGGAACCGCGATGCGCCTACCGTCCCCCGAGGAACGCCGCCCGCTCCTGCTGGCGCTCCGCAACCAGAAGATGGCGCGTTCGCCGCACGCCTATATGCGGGGCAATACCGTGCAATACTACGACTGGCTGCACAGCCAGCGCGGCCACGCGCTGCCGCACGGGCCGGCGGTGTGGATCTGCGGCGACTGCCATCTGGGCAACCTGGGGCCACTGGGCCACGCTGACGGCAAGGTGGTGGTGCAGATCCGCGACCTCGACCAGACGGTGATCGGCAACCCGGCCCACGACCTGGTGCGCCTGGCGCTGTCGCTGGCCACCGCCGCGCGCGGCAGCAGCCTGCCCGGCGTGATCACCGCACAGATGCTGGAACAGATGGTTCAGGGCTATGAGCTCGCGTTCAAAGGCCCGGACAGGCAACACAAGCAACGCCCCGAGGTGATCGACAGCCTGCTGCACGATTCCAAAGCGCGACGCTGGAAGCAGCTGGCCCGCGAGCGCATCGACAACCCCAAGCCCAAGATTCCACTCGGCAAACGCTTCTGGCCGCTCAGCGACGAAGAGCAGCAAGCCATGCACGAGCTGTTCCACACCGGAGGCCTGCGCCAACTCGCCACCCGGCTGAAGTCGCGCGACGACGATGCCAGGGTGGAACTGCTCGATGCCGCCTACTGGGTGAAGGGCTGCAGCTCGCTCGGCCTGCTGCGCTACGCGGCGCTGTTGGGCATCGACAACGGCGAGGAGCGCGACTACTGCCTGATCGACATCAAGGAGGCCACCCGCGCCGCCGCGCCGCGCCATGCCCGCTCCAAGATGCCGCGCGACAACGCCCAGCGCGTGCTGGTCGGCACCCAGAATCTGTCGCTCGCGCTGGGCGAACGGATGCTGGCCGCGCGCTTTCTCGACCGCGGCGTGTTCATTCGCGAACTGCTGCCGCAGGACCTGGCACTGCAGATCGAGCAGCTCGAGCCCGAGCAGGCAATGTGGATCGCCCGCTACCTGGCCTGGGTGGTCGGCACCGCCCATGCCCGACAGATGGACGAGGCCACCTGCAAAGCCTGGCTATCCGAGCTGAAACAGCAGCGTAGCAAAACGCTGGATGCCCCGTCGTGGCTGTGGCAGAGCGTGGTGCAGCTGGTGGCGAGCCACGAGCAGGGTTATCTGGAGCACTGCCGCAAGTATGCGTTGAGCCTGGAAAAGTCGTCCTGACTGACAGTGCTGCCATTGCCAGTCGCAACAAGGCGCAGCCAACGGCTGTCCAAGAAAAAACCGGGCAATGCCCGGTTTTTTCTTGATCGCCAATCGCGCTATCGATTCGGCCAACCTTAGCCAAGTTGGCCGAATCCCTGTCATCACCACTATTGCACGCATAGCCACTGCGACGATCCAGCCCTGTTACACCTTGCCGCAGCGCGTGCTCATCTCGAACAGCATGGTGCGGCCGCTATTGCTTTTCGCATAGCCGACCACCTTGGCACCACGCGCAATCGGCGCGGCCTTGATCTACACCGGATCCGCCACGGAGCCGATCACTTCCAATTATTTTGCGTCACATGCTCATGAGGCGGCGCTGAATGCACCGTCCAGTGAAGCTTTACGACAGTCGATGCCCAATAATCATATCGCGAATACGTCATCGCTTCGCTCTTCACGAGCACAAAAAAAGGCCGCCATCACTGGCGGCCTTTCGTTTGATTTAGAAGCAATTAACCCAACTTCGCCAACTGCCCCTTCAGCTTCTCCAGCTTGTCGCTGAATTCGGCCAGTTGCGCACGATCGCGCTCGACCAGATGCGCCGGCGCCTTGTCGGTGTAACCCGGCTTCTCCAGCTTGGCGGTGATCTTGGCCAGATCCGCCTCGACCTTGCCGATTTCCTTGCTCAGGCGCGCGGTTTCGGCGGCCTTGTCGATTTCGACCTTCAGCATCAGGTGGGCGTCGCCGCAGATCGCGACCGGGGCGTCGCCTTCCGGCAGCTTGGCGACGATGGAGGCGTCCGACAGGCGCGCCAGCAGCTTCAGGTACGGCAGGAAGTCGGCGTTGGCGGCGTCGCCCTGGACGAACAGCGGCGCCTTCACCGCCGGGCCCAGGCCCATTTCGCCGCGCAGGTTGCGCACCGCGTTGACCATGTCCTTGAAGACGTCCATCCGCGCGTTGGCGGCGGCATCGATCTTTGCCGGGACGGCTACCGGCCAGGCGGCCAGCATGATCGAGTCGGTCTTCTTAGCGTTGGCCAAGGGAGCCACGGTCTGCCACAGCTCTTCGGTGATGAACGGCATGATCGGATGGGCCAGGCGCAGCGCCACTTCCAGCACGCGCACCAGGGTCCGGCGGGTGGCACGTTGCTGCGCGTCGCTGCCGTTTTGCAGCTGCACCTTGGCGAGCTCCACGTACCAGTCGCAGTACTCGTTCCAGACGAATTCGTAGATGGCCTGGGCGGCGATGTCGAAGCGGTAGGTGTCGAACGCTTCGGTGACGGCAGCTTCGACCTGCTGCAGGCGGCCGATCAGCCACTGATCGACAAAACTGAACGCCAGCGGCAGCGATTCATCCTGGCCGCAGTCCTTGCCCTCGACGTTCATCATCACGAAGCGGGTGGCGTTCCACAGCTTGTTGCAGAAGTTGCGGTAGCCTTCGGCGCGCTTGAAGTCGAAGTTGACCGAACGGCCGAGCGTGGCGTAGCTGGCCATGGTGAAGCGCAGCGCGTCACTACCGTAGGCCGGGATGCCTTCCGGGAACAGTTTTTCGGTGGCCTTGGCGACATGCGGGGCCTTTTCCGGGCGGCGCAGGCCGGTGGTGCGCTTGGCGACCAGTTCGTCGAGCGCGATGCCGTCGATCAGGTCGACCGGGTCGATCACGTTGCCCTCGGACTTGGACATCTTCTTGCCTTCGTGGTCGCGCACCATGCCGTGGATGTACACGTCCTTGAACGGCACCTTGCCGGTGAAGTGCGTGGTCATCATGATCATCCGGGCGACCCAGAAGAAGATGATTTCGTAGCCGGTCACCAGCACGGTCGACGGCACGAAGGCACGCAGTTCGGCGGTGTCGTTCGGCCAACCCAGCGTGCTGAACGGCACCAGCGCTGAGCTGAACCAGGTGTCGAGCACGTCGTCGTCGCGACGCAGCGTCTTGCCCGGCGCCTTGGCCTGCGCTTCCGCCTCGCTACGGGCGACGTAGACCTTGCCATCCTCGTCGTACCAGGCCGGGATCTGATGGCCCCACCACAGCTGGCGGCTGATGCACCAGTCCTGGATGTTGTTCATCCACTGGTTGTAGGTGTTGACCCAGTTTTCCGGGATGAAGCGCACCTGGCCCGATTCGACCGCGTCGATCGCCTTCTGGGTGATGCTCTTACCGGTGGCGTCGCCGTCGGCGACCTTGGTCATCGCGACGAACCACTGGTCGGTCAGCAGCGGCTCGATCACCGAGCCGGTACGGTCGCCGCGCGGCACCATCAGCTTGTGCGGCTTGACCTCGACCAGCAGGCCGGCGGCCTCCAGATCGGCGACCATCTCCGCGCGCGCCTGCGCGGTGCTCAGGCCGGCGTACGCGGCCGGCAGGTCGATGCTGCCCTGCACCGAGCCGTCGAAGCCGAACACCTGCGCCTGGTCGAGGATGGTCGCGTCCAGCGTCATCACGTTGATCAGCTGGGTGCCGTGGCGCTTGCCGACCTGGTAGTCGTTGAAGTCGTGCGCCGGGGTGATCTTGACGAAGCCGGTACCGAAGGCGGCGTCGACATAGTCGTCGGCGATCACCGGAATCTGGCGGCCGGTCAGCGGCAGCTCGAGCATCTTGCCCAAGAGGTGCTGGTAGCGTTCGTCGTTCGGGTTGATCGCCACCGCGACGTCGCCCAGCAGCGTTTCCGGACGGGTGGTGGCGACGACGACCGCTTCGTCGCTGCCGACCACCGGGTAGCGGATGAGCCACATCTTGCCGTCTTCTTCCTCGGAGATCACTTCGAGGTCGGACACGGCGGTGCCCAGTTTCGGGTCCCAGTTCACCAGGCGCTTGCCGCGGTAGATCAGGCCCTGTTCGAACAGGCGCACGAACACTTCGCTGACGATCTCGGCGCGTGTGTCGTCCATGGTGAAGTATTCACGGCTCCAGTCCACCGAGCAGCCGACGCGGCGCATCTGGCTGGTGATGGTGCCGCCGGACACGTCCTTCCACTCCCACACCTTCTTGATGAAGGCGTCGCGGCCCAGGTCGTGGCGCGACACGCCCTGCTCGCCCAGCTGACGTTCGACGACGATCTGGGTGGCGATGCCGGCATGGTCGGTGCCCGGGATCCAGACGGTGTTGTCGCCCTTCATGCGGTAGTAGCGGGTCAGACCGTCCATGATGGTCTGGTTGAAGGCGTGGCCCATGTGCAGCGTGCCGGTCACGTTCGGCGGCGGCAGCTGAATCGCGAAGGACGGACGGCTCTCGTCCATATTCGGCTGGAAGTAGCCGGCCTGTTCCCACTGGTCGTACCAGCGACGTTCGATATTGCCCGGTTCGAAGCTTTTCTCGAGTTCCATTGTGCGCCTTGGAAATATGCTTTTTAGAGCCGCTAACAAAACGAGGCTTTGCCGAGTTTTGTTAGCGGCTCTTAGTTCAGATAAAGAAAATCTACTAACCGGCGGATCCAGTCCACCGGCCAAGAATGCGGATCGTGTGCATTGTATCAGCAGCCGCCCATACAGGCACCGTGCCCGGTCCTTGGCGGCTTGAGCGATGCGGGGCGCCAACTGTCTTGGCGACTAGCCGTGCCTGCGCACCCCGAGCCGCTTTCGACCCCGCCGAGCGCCCTTCCCCCGGACCTCTTCGCCGTGGCGCGTAGCGCAACCTGCGCGCTTGGTCGGCCGGCGCCAACCGAGCGGCTCCGCCGTCCTCACCACCCGAATCACTACCCCTCGTTGATCGCCGACTCGAGATCTCGCAACAACAATAACTTGCATAAGTAGCGATTACTATCTATCTTAATAGTGTTGACACCATCCAAGTCGAAGGTGAACGCCATGCTTATCCCAACTGCCAACACCGTCGTTACCTCGATCACTTCGCAACGCCAGCCCTGCGAAACCCAGGATCTCTACGGTGACGAGATGTTCACCCCAGAGGCGGCACGCCTGAACATGGTGGAACGCGCCCTGCAGCTGTATCGCGACCATCGCCTCGAGATGAGTTACATGGTCGACCACGTCGGTGTCACCGGTGACCGTGACATCGCGCGTGACGCGGTGTCCGAGGACGGCAGCCTCCATTACGTGGTGCTCAATGTGTTCGAAGCGACGCTGCGGGTCTACGACGAATCGGCCACGCTCTGCGACGTGCTGAACATCGAAGTGGCCGAGCTCACCCCCGAGGCGACCTAAGGACGGCTATCTGTCGTTGTTCCCGCCCTCGTTCCTGGCGCTGGATAAGCCGTGGACGGCGCTGTCGGGGGTGGAGGCCGGCCGGGTCGTAACCGACGCGCTGCTGCTGGTAATGGCCATCCTGGCATTGCTGTTAACTGGCTGGCTGCTGTATTTCCTGCTGAAAGACCTGGATTGAGACCACCGTGCCGCTACCTGGCCTGCCCTCCTCGGCCTGGACTTCGCCATGATCACGCTAGTGATCTTCGATGCCTGTCGGATGACGGCCGACGATCCGGAAAGATGACGATGCGCCGTCCGAACACCAGCCGACACTTACGCAAGTGCCAAAAACGCCCAGCCGGCGAAGCCTTGTCAGGCAAGGCTTGAGACGAATCGCTATCACCTGCAGTAGCTAACGAATGGGAACTTGTCGGCGCCACCAGGGGTCTAGCCTAAACGGGTCGGGTCAACCGCAAGCGGTTCCCGGCGAGCACTCTGGATTGTCCAGCAACCTGAAATTAAGGAGAGGACACCGATGACTCCAACCCATCTCAGCAGGACCCTGCTCACCACCATCGTCACCAGCCTGATGCTGGCGTCGCCGATCTTTGCCGCCGACCTGCCTTCGGTGCAGCAGTCAGGAACCATCGAATACCTGACCGGCGGTATCGGTAGCGACGAGTCGGACGCGATGAAGGCCGAAGCGCGCCACTACCCGCTGGCGATCGAAATGGCCCGCGCGTCGAAAGACGGCGGTAAGTTCGTCGCTGACGTCGATGTGACGATCCACACCATCAAGGGTAAACCAGTGTTCGAGGCCAAGAGCACCGGCCCGTTCATGCTAGTGAAGCTGCCTCCGGGCAACTACATGGTGAAAGCGACGCTCGACGGCGTGACCAAGCAGCAAAAGGTCAGCGTCGGCGCCAAGGGCAGCAAACATATTTCCATCATCTGGCCGGCAACCCCTGAGTTATAAGTCAGGTCAGCTGGACCATCCGACCGCCACCTTGCGTGGCGGTCTTTTCATGCAGACCGGTTCGGCCTAGCTAGCCTCATCCGCCGCCGACGTCATCAGCCTGTCGAGCAGCGCCTGCATCCGCTGCCAGTGCGAGCCTTCCCAGAACACCCGCCGGCAGACGTCGCAGGTGATAAAGCGCGCCTGCTGCGCGAACACCCCCGGCGGCACCCGTCCGGCCACCTGCTCCTTGGCGATTTCGCGCAGCGGCGCGTTGCACTCCATGCACAGCGTGAACGGCCGGACACTGCCGGCCAGATCGAGCCGGACGAACAGCTCGCGCAGCTGCGCCTCGGGCCGCAATGCCCGTACGTAACAGCCGTGGCTGATGCTGCGTCGTTTCAGCAGCTCGCGGTCGCGGGTCAGCACGATGCGGTGCTCGCGCGCCGCGATCGCCTCGATGTCCTCGTCCGGATAACCGTTGTCGTACAGCGTATCGAAACCGGCCATGCGCAGTTTGTGCGCCAGCCCGCCGAGGTGGGCGTCGGCGATGAAGCGCGGCTGGCGCAGCGGCGCCTCGCGTACCCGCAACACCGGGGTGACGTCGAGCGCCTCGAACACCGGGTAGACCGCCACCTGGTCGCCGTCCTGCAGCAGTCTGTCGAAGCCGACCGACTCGCCGTTGACCAGGATCAGCTCGACCTCGGTGTGCGGCACACCGAGCGCCTCGATGGTGTGCTTCACCGTCGCATCCACCGCGCAGACACGGGCGACCCCGCGCTGGCGCTGGTCCGGCGCGAGGAAGTCGTTGAGCTCGGCGTAGAAGCGGAAAGTGGCGGTGATCATGAGCACAGTATCGCGCATAAGGTTGGCCGAAGCAGGAAGGCTGATGACGGCAACGAATGTCCGCTAATCGATCCCGGCTAGACGCCCTGCCACACCAATAGTCAAGACAGCACTCCGAGCTCAGGGGCGGCCGCGCAGAAACCCCCATTGCATTCAGCGACACAGAGCAGCAGACGCGCAATGTTATGATGTATGAATTATTAGATATTGCGCAGAGCAAAGGAAGCACGGATGAAAACCATCCTGTATTTCTTGGTGGGGACTGTACTCTGGCTGAGCAGCGGAGTAACACAAGCCTCCGGAGTTGCCGCCTTCAGCCCGCAAGGCGAGGTGCGCAGCCCAAGCCAGGTGCGGGTCAGCTTCGACAGCCCGATGATCCGCCTGGGCAACAGCGAGGCCCCGGCGCCGGTGCAGTGGTCGTGCGCCCTGCAGGGCAAGGCACACTGGGTCGACGACAAGACCTGGGTGCTCGACATCAAGAACGCCCCGCCCGCCAATACCCAGTGCCGCTTCGCCCTCAAACCCGGTCTAAAAGACGTACAAGGCAGCCCGCTGTCCGCCGCCAGCTACGCCTTCACCACCGGCGCGCCCGCCATCGTCACCAGCTGGCCCTCCGACGGCGAGCTGATCGAGGAAGACCAGGCCTTCGTGCTGCGCGTCAACGCCCGCCCCGCCGCCCTGCCCGGCCTCTATTGCCAGTCGGCCAGCCTGCCCGAGCGCATCCCGGTCACGCCGCTGGCCGCCACCGAGCGCAAGCTGCTGATCCGCCACCTGAAGCTCGACAAGGACGCCGACAGCATCCTGGCCGTGCGCTGCGGCCAACGTCTGCCGCCGGACAGCAAACTGACCCTGGTCAACCCGCGTGGCCGCGGCACGCCGGATCGGATCGAGTACAAGGTACGCCCGCCGTTTACCGCCACCTTGAGCTGCAGCCGCGAAAACGCCCAGGGCGCCTGCATCCCGTTCAAGCCGCTGGTGCTGAACTTCTCCACCCCGGTGCCGGCCAAGCTGGCCGCCGCCGTGCGGCTGAAGGTGGCCGGAGCCGAGCGCCAGCCCGCTGCGCAGGGCGACAACCGCGGCCGGCCGGTGGACAGCATCAGCTTCGCCCCGCCGTTTCCGCCGCGCGAGACGCTGACGCTCAGCCTGCCGGCCGACTTCAAGGACGAGGTGGACCGGCCGCTGACCAATGCCGGCAAGTTTCCGCTGGCGATCCGACTGGCCGACTTCCCGCCGCTGGCCAAGTTCGCCGCCGCGCCGTTTGGCATCATCGAGGCCGGCCCGGACGCGTCGCTGCCGATCACGCTGCGCGGCGTCGAGGCCCAGCTGCCGATCAAGGCGGTGCAACTGGGCGGCCAGCGCCTGCGAGTCACCGACGACCGGCAGATGCTCGCTTGGCTCGGCAAGATCGCCCGTTACCACGAGAGCAGCATCGACGTCGGCCGCGGCAAGATGATGGAGAGCCGCCGCCTGTCGCTGCTCAACCGGACAAGGGCGCCCGCCGCCTGACGCTGCCGGTGCAGCCGGACGCCAAGGGCAAGTGGCCGTTCGAGGTGGTCGGCATTCCGCTCGCGCAACCGGGCCTCTATATCGTCGAGGTGGAATCGCGGCTGCTCGGCCAGTCGCTGCTCGGCGGCAACACGCCGATGTACGTGCGCACCGCCGCGCTGGTCACCAATATGGCAGTGCACTTCAAGCGCTCGCCGGAAAACGCCGCGGTGTGGGTCACCAGCCTCGACAAGGCGCGCCCCGTCACCAATGCCGAGATTCACGTCTACGACTGCAAGGGCCAGCCGCTGTGGCAGGGCCGCACCGACCCGCAAGGGGTGGCGCGCATCAGCAGCCGGCTGAACGAAGCCAGTTGCGACAACGACGAGTTGTCCGGCTTCTTCATCACCGCGCGCAGCAAGGATGCCGCCGGCCACGAGGACGTGTCGTTCGCCCGCTCGACCTGGAACCGCGGCATCGAGGCCTGGCGCTTCCCCTTCCCGACCGGCAGCGGCGACAGCCCGGCGATCATCGCGCACACGGTGATGGACCGCACCCTGCTGCGTCCCGGCGAAACCGTGTCGATGAAGCATTTCCTGCGCGTGCAGAACGGCCAGGGCCTGGCCCTGCTCAAGGCCGGCCAGTTACCCGAACAGGCCCGGCTGGTGCACCAGGGCAGCAACGACGAGTTCACCCTGCCGCTTGTCTGGCGCCAGGGCCGCTACGCCGAATCGAGCTTCGCCCTGCCCGCCGTCGCCAAGCTCGGCGAATACAGCATCTACCTGGAGCGCAAGGGCAAGCGCGGTTCGGCCGACAGCGCACTGCCGGCCAGCCCGGAACTGGACGGCTATTCGCTGGAGAGCGGCAGCTTCCGGGTCGAGGAATTCCGCCTGCCGACGATGACCGGCCGGATCAGCGCGCCGCCCGGTGCCGGCATCGCCGCCCGCGACCTGCCCTTGAACGTGTCGCTGGCCTGGGGCAATGGCGGCCCGGCCAAGGGCTGGCCGGTCGAGGTCAGCGCGATGCTGGAGCAAAGCTATTCCAGCCTGCAAGGCTACGAAGCCTTCAGCTTCAACCCGCCTGACCAGCCCTCCGGCGAAAACCAGGCCACGCTGGACGGCAAGGTGGTGCTCGACAAGGCGGCGCTACGCCTGGACGACAACGGCAACGGCAAGACCACCATCAAGGGACTGCCCAAGCTCGATCGCCGCTACGACCTGGTCAGCGAGGTGGCCTACCGCGACCCGAACGGCGAGGTGCAGACGCTGTCGCGGCGCATCGCGCTGCTGCCTTCGGCGGTATTTGTCGGCATCAACGTCGACAGCTGGGTATCGGTAGGCAGAACCCTGAACCTGAAGACCGTGCTGCTCGACATCCGCGGCAAGCCGCTCGCCAACAAGCCGGTGACGGTCAAGATGGTCGAGCACCGCTACCTGTCGACCCGCAAGCGCCTGGTCGGCGGCTTCTACGCCTGGGAGCACGACGAGGAAACCGCCGCCAAGGGTCAGGTGTGCCAGGGCAAGACCGACGCGCGAGGCCTGCTGCTGTGCGATGTGGCGCTGAAGGACGAAGGCAGCATGGAGCTGATCGCCGAGGCGCAGGACGACAAGGGCAACGCCGTGCAAAGCGCCCAGCGCATCTGGGTCAGCCGCCACGACGAGCTGTGGTTCGACGTCGACAACAACGACCGCATCGACGTGCTGCCGGAAAAAACCAGCTACGCCCCCGGCGAGACCGCCCGTTTCCAGGTGCGCATGCCGTTTCGCAAGGCCACCGCCTGGGTGGCGATCGAGCGCGAAGGCATTCTCGACACCCGGGTCGTCGAGATCGAAGGCAAGCACCCGGTGATCGAGGTGAAGGTGGAGCCGGGCTGGACGCCGAACGTCTACGTCTCGGTGCTGGCGGTGCGCGGCAGACTAAGGGAAGTACCGTGGTACTCGTTCTTCACCTGGGGCTGGAAGACCCCGCGCGACTGGTGGGACGCGTTCTGGAACGAGGGCGGCGATTACACCGCGCCGACCGCGCTGGTCGACCTGTCGCGCCCGGCGTTCAAATACGGCGTGGCCGAGATCAAAGTCGACGACAAGATCAACCACCTGAGCGTCGAGGTCAGCCCCGAGCACAGCAAGTACGGCATCCGCGAGACCGCCCACGTGCGGGTACGGGTGCGTCTGCCGGACGGCAAGCCCGCCCCGGCCGGCACCGAGGTGGCGTTCGCCGCGGTCGACGAGGCGCTCTTGGAGCTGCAGCCCAACCGCAGCTGGGAGCTGCTGGAAGCGATGCAGCAGCGCCACAGCTACGGCGTGGAGACCGCCACCGCCCAGCTCGAGGTAGTCGGCAAGCGCCATTACGGCCGCAAGGCGCTGCCGCCCGGCGGCGGGGGCGGCAAGGCGCCGACCCGCGAACTGCTGGAGACGCTGTTGACCTGGCAGCCGCGCGTGGTATTGGGCGCCGACGGCACCGCCACGGTCGCGGTGCCGATCAACGACGCGCTGACCCGCTTCCGCCTGGTGGCAGTGGCCGACGTCGGTCGGCAGCAATTCGGCAGCGGCAGCAACAGCATCACCGTCAGCCAGGATCTGCAGATCAGCTCGGGGATACCGCCGTTGGTGCGCGAGGGCGACCAGCTGAGCGCCGCGGTGACGCTGCACAACGGCAGCGAACGGCCGCTGACCGTCAGCGTGAGCGCGGCGGCGCCCGGCCTGCCGACCCTACCGGCCCGCACCCTGACCATCCCGGTCGGCGAAGCGCGCGAAGCCAGTTGGCCGATCACGGTGCCGAACGGCCTCGCCGAGTTGAAGTGGACCTTTGCGGCGCATGAAGCCGCCGGCAAGGCCGCCGACCGACTGGCGATCCGGCAGCAGGTCGACCCGGCCGTGCCGGTGACGGTGCAGCAAGCCACACTGGTGCAGCTGGAGCCGAGCCAGGCTATCCCGGTCGGACTGCCCGCCGATGCGCTGCCGCAGCGCGGCGGCCTGCGCGTCAGCCTGCAGGCCAAGCTCGGCGATTCACTGCCCGGGGTACGACGCTGGTTCGAGGCCTATCCCTATGTCTGCCTGGAGCAGCGCACCTCGGTGGCGCTGGGGCTGCATGACAGGGCGCGCTGGGACAAGCTGATGGGCGAGCTGTCGCTGTACCAGGACAGCAGCGGTCTTGCCGCCTACTTCCCGCTCGGCGAGGGCGACGGCGATCGTGGCAGCGACGTGCTGACCAGCTACCTGCTGGCGGTAGCGCACGAGTCCGGCCAAGCGATTCCGGAGCCCCCCCGCCAACGCCTGCTCGACGGCCTGACGGCCTTTGTCGAAGGACGGCTCAAGCGCGAGCTGCCGCTGTCGCGCCAGGATCTGGACGCCCGCCGCCTGACGGCGATGGAGGCGCTATCGCGCTACGGCCGCTTCACCCCGCGCATGCTCGACGCGCTGAACCTGCAGCCGCAATCGTGGAGCACCGCGATGCTGATCGACTGGGCAAGCCTGCTGGGCCGCGTGCCGACCATCCCCAACCGCCCAGCCAGGTTGGCCGAAGCCGGCAATCTACTGCGCAGCCGGCTCAGTTATCAGGGCACACGCCTCGCCTTCAGCACCGAGCGCGACGATGCCGCCTGGTGGCTGATGGGCAACGGCGACGTCAACGCCGCGCGACTGCTCCTGGCGGCGCACGCCCTGCCCGACTGGCGCGCCGACCTGCCGCGCCTGTTGACCGGCCTGTTGGGCCGCCAGGACAAAGGTCACTGGCAGACCACCACCGCCAACCTGTGGGGCACGCTGGCGGTCGCGCAGTTCTCGCGCCAGTTCGAGACCGTGCCGGTCGGCGGCAACACCAGCGTCTCGCTCGGCGAGCAGCGCAAGAGCGTCGCCTGGCAGGGCGACAAGACCGCGGCGCTGCCGCTACTGCCTTGGCCCGCCGGCGGCAGCGGTACGCTGCAACTGAGTCACCAGGGCACAGGCGCGCCGTGGGCGACGGTGCAGGCAGAGGCGGCGGTGAAGCTGCGCGCACCCCGTTCGGCCGGCTACACGGTGCGGAAGACCCTAAGCCCGGTCAGCCAGAAGACCGCCGGCCAATACCAGCCGGGCGACGTGGTGGAGGTGACGCTGGACGTGGACGCCCAGGCCGAGATGAGCTGGGTGGTGGTCGACGACCCGATCCCGGCCGGCGCCAGCCTGCTCGGCAGCGGCCTCGGCCGCGACTCGGCCATCGCCAACGCAGGCACCGCCCGCGACAACGACGAGGCCGATTATGTCGAGCGGCGCTTCTCGGGCTACCGCGCCTACTACGGCTATGTGCCGCGCGGCCGGCTGAAACTGCAGTACCGCATGCGCCTGAACAACCCGGGCAGCTTCCAGCTGCCGCCGACCCGGGTGGAGGCGTTGTACGCGCCGAGCGTGTTCGGCCAACTGCCCAACCCGGTGTTCAAGGTCGTCGATGCCAAATAGACCGCTCTGGCGCTGGCACCTGTTCGCCCTGCTGCTGGCGGCGCTGCCCGCCACCTGCCACGCCCTGCCGAGCTTCGCCGAGGTCAAGGCGGCCTGGCGGCCGTCCGACGTGATCGTGCTCGACCGCTTCGGCCAACCTTTGCAACGGCTGCGGGTCGACAAGCAGGCGCGCCGGCTCGACTGGGTGACGCTGTCGGATACCTCGCCGGCTTTGCGCCATGCGCTGCTGCTGTCCGAAGACAAGCGCTTCTACGAGCACAGCGGCGTCGACTGGGCCGGTGTCGCCGCGGCCGCCTGGGGCAATCTGTGGAACACCCGCACCCGTGGCGCCTCGACGCTGACCATGCAGCTGACCGGCCTGCTCGACGCCGACCTGAAAGCCGGGCGCAACGGCCGGGACGTCTGGCAGAAGGTCGGCCAGAGCTGGTCGGCCACTTGGCTGGAAACGCATTGGAGCAAGGCGCAGATCCTCGAGGCCTACCTGAACCTGGTCGGATTCCGCGGCGAGCTGGTCGGCCTGTCGGCGCTGTCGGCCACGCTGTTCGGCAAACTGCCCAGCGGCCTCGACAACGAAGAATCGGCCATCGCCGTCGCGCTGATCCGCGCACCGAACGCCCCGGCCGACCGGGTGGCCGAGCGCGCCTGCCGGCTGCTCAAGGACCTGCAGGCCGGTCGGGCCGACTGCACCGGGCTGGCGATCCGCACCCGCCAGGCGATGGCGCGCAAGGACGCCCCCGACCCGTTCGCCAGCCAGCTGGCGCCGCACTTTGCCCGCAAGCTGCTGGCGCGCCAGCCTATAGCCGCCGGCACCCGGGTCACCAGCACGCTGGACGCCGGGCTGCAGCGCTACGCCAGCAGCGTGCTCAAGCGCCACCTCGCCGCACTGGCGCAGCGCAATGTCCAGGATGGAGCACTGCTCGTGCTCGACAACCAGAGCGGCGACATCCTCGCCTGGATCGGCTCGAGTGGTCTGCTGTCGGCGGCGGGCGAGGTGGACGGCGTCACCGCGCTGCGCCAGGCCGGCTCGACGCTGAAACCGTTTCTCTATCAACTGGCGCTGCAGGGCCACTGGCTGAGCGCCGCATCCTTGCTCGACGATAGCCCGCTCGACCTGCAGACCGCCTCGGGCCTGTACGCGCCTCAGAACTACGCCAAGGATTTCAAGGGTCTGGTGTCGGTGCGCACCGCGCTGGCCTCGTCGCTGAACGTGCCGGCGGTGCGCACCATCGAGATCGTCTCGCCGAGCCGACTGCGCGACCGGCTGTTCGACTTGGGGCTGAGCAGCCTGGTGCAGGATGGCGACTATTACGGCTACAGCCTGGCACTGGGCGCCGCCGACATCCGCCTGATCGATCTCGCCAATGCCTACCGCACCCTCGCCAACCAGGGGATGTACAGCGCGCCGAACTGGACACTCGGCACCCGCCGCCTCGCGCCGCAACGCAAGCTAGATGCCGCCAGCAGCTTCATCGTCGCCGACATCCTGTCCGACCGCACCGCGCGGGCGCGTACCTTCGGGCTGGAGAGCGCGCTGTCGACCCGCTACTGGAGCGCGGTGAAGACCGGCACCAGCAAGGACATGCGCGACAACTGGGCGGTGGGGTTTTCGCGCCGCTACACGGTGGCGGTGTGGGTGGGTAACGCCAGCGGCGCGCCGATGTGGGACGTGTCGGGCATGCACGGTGCCGCCCCGGTGTGGCTGGCGGTAATGGACCGGCTGCAACAGGCGGCCCCACCGTCGTCGCCCCCGGCGGCGCCGGCCGGGGTGGTACGACGCAACGTGCACTACGCCGGCAATGTCGAGGCGCCCCGGCAGGAGTGGTTCCTTGCCGGCACCGAGCGCACCCTGATCGTGCCGGAACGCGACCGGCAGGCCAACCAGCCCCCCGGCATCGTCGCGCCGCTCGACGGCAGCCTGTTCGCGCTCGATCCGGACGTCCCACCGGCCAACCAACGCATGGTGTTGCGCGCCCACGGCGTCCTGCGCGCCCAGTGGTGGATGGACGGCCGGGTCATCGGCCACGGCGCGACGCTGGCCTGGTTTCCCTTCCCCGGCCGCCATCGCCTGGAGCTGCGCGACGACAAGGGCAGGACGATCGACCGGGTCGGCTTCGCCGTGCGCGGCGCCAGCGCGATAGCCCGGCCGAACGGCCCGCCGCGTCCATAGCGCCAGCCCGGCAAAAACAGATTGAAAGGCTGGGCGAAGAAAAGCCCGCCACAATGGTCGCGGTGGATCGGAATCAGGCGGCGCGGCGCAGCAGCGCGTCGAGCGCGCGGCTCGACAGCAGCCGCTTCAGGTACCAGAACACTTTGGTCGGGGTGGTGATGCGGTAGCGCGCGGCCGGGTGGGAGGCGTTGAGCGCCTTGATGCAGGCGGCGAGGCAAGCCTCCGGACCGAGCGTGAACGGTGCGGCGGCGCCCTCTTTCTTCAAGCGCTCCAGTTGGTCCTGGTAGGCCTCGCGATGGACGCTGTGCTCGATGTCGACGTTGGCGAGGAACTTCTCGAGGGCGTTGGGGCGGAAGCGGCTGCGGATCGGGCCGGGCTCGATCAGCGACACGTGGATACCGCTGCCGTGCAGCTCCTGGCGCAGCGTGTCGCACAGCCCTTCCATCGCGTATTTGCTGGCGTTGTAGGCACCGCGCCACTTCATCGCGGCAAAGCCGAGGATCGAGCTATTGAAGATGATCCGGCCGTGACCCTGGCGGCGCATCAGCGGCAGCACCTTGTTGGCCAGCTCCCAGGCGCCGAACAGATTGGTCTCGAACTGGGCGCGCATCGCACTGCGCGAAATATCCTCGGCGGCGCCGGGCTGGCCGTAGCCGGCGTTGTTGAACAGCGCGTCGAGCCGGCCGCCGGTGCGGGCTGCCAGTTCGGCCAAGGCCGCGTCGATGCTAGCGCTGTCGTCGACGTCGAGCTGCAGCGCCTCCAGGCCGGCAGCGGCGAGTCGCTGCACATCGGCCGGCTTGCGGCAGGTGGCGAATACCCGCCAGCCGCGTTTGGCCAAGCCGTGGGCCACGCACTCGCCGATGCCGCTGGAGCAGCCGGTGATCAGAATGGTTTTTTGCGTCACGCGATGAACCCCGTTCAGGTGAAGTCGTCATAATGGACGGCCTGCACCCTACACCAGATGGGCAACCATTGAAAACCGGTCGCACCGGCCCCAGCTGGACAGGTCGGCCGAAACAATAAATAGAGTCGGCATCGGCCGGCGGGCACGGGCAAGGCGTCCGGACGCAACGACGGTCAATACGGGACTGGCGTGCGTCCCCGGCAGCGCCGCCCGCCGCAACTGCCCGACCCCATAACAACGGCGCCGACCACGGCGCCATACCGTCATCATCCAACCGATTGGAGACTGTCAATAATGCAGGAATCCTTGCCGTCCGTGGGTAGCCCACTGTTTTACGGCGTATTTTTCGTGGCCGTGATGGTCATGCTGGCGATCGATATCGTCGCACTCAACAAGAAAGGTTCACACAAGGTCAGCGCCAAGGAGGCGCTCGGCTGGTCGCTGGTCTGGGTGGCCGTGTCGGTGGCGTTTGCCGGCTGGCTGTACTGGACGCTGGCCGGTGACCCGAGCTACGGCCCGGCGGTCGCCAAGGACAAGGCGCTGGAGTTCTTCACCGGCTACGTGATCGAAAAAGCGCTGGCGGTGGACAACATCTTCGTGTTCCTGATGATCTTCGCCTTCTTCAAGGTGCCGGTCGAGTTCCAGCGCCGCGTGCTCGTGTACGGTGTGTTCGGCGCGATCGTGCTGCGCGCGCTGATGGTCGGCGTCGGCGCGGTGCTGGTGGCCGAGTTCGCCTGGGTCCTCTACGTGTTCGGCGCCTTCCTGATCTTCACCGGCATCAAGATGATGATGCCGGAAAAGGACGAAGAGGCGGATCTGACCGATAATCCGATCCTGCGCTTCGTGCGCGGCCATATGCGCGTCACCGATGAGTTCCACGGCGAGAAGTTCTTCGTGGTGAAGAATGGCCTGCGCTTTGCCACGCCGATGTTCCTGGTGCTGGTGATGATCGAGTTGTCGGACGTGATCTTCGCGGTCGACAGCATCCCGGCGATCTTCGCAGTGACCACCGACCCGTTCATCGTGCTGACCTCGAACATCTTCGCCATCCTCGGATTGCGCGCGATGTACTTCCTGCTTGCCGACGTGGCCGACCGCTTCCACCTGCTTAAGTACGGTCTGGCGATCGTGCTGACCTTCATCGGCATGAAGATGCTGATCGTGAAGATCGTCCACATCCCTGTGTCGATCTCGCTCGGCGTAGTATTCACGGTGATCATCGGCTCGGTGATCGCGTCGCTGCTGATGCCGAAGAAGGTGGCGCAACAGTCGTAAACATTATTATTTTAAAGAGCGCGGATGGGCCCGGCTGTACGATGGCGACCGGCTTCATCCGCGCGCTTTTCCCTCGCTGGCAGGCATCACGCAAAACGCCTAGAATGGCCGCCAGCCAAATACCAGCAAGACACAAGGACACCCCATGGCCAAAGCGCCGAAGGCTCCCGCCAGTTTCGAAACCGCTCTCTCCCAGCTGGAAGAACTGATCCAGGCGATGGAGAGCGGCGACATGCCGCTGGAAAGCGCGCTGGCTTCGTACAAACAGGGCATCGAGCTGATCAAGCTCTGCCAGGGCAAGCTCGCCGACGCCGAGCAGCAGCTGAAAATGCTGGAAAACGACGAACTCAAACCGCTGGACCTGCCGAATGTCTGATACCGCCTTCATCGGCTGGATGACCAGCATCCAGCAACGCATGGAAACCGCACTGGCCGCCGCGCTGCCGGCGAGCCATATCGCACCGGAATCGCTGCACGACGCGATGCGCTACGTCACGCTCGAAGGCGGCAAGCGAGTGCGCCCGCTCTTGGCGTTTGCCGCCGGCGAGCTGGTCGGCGCCGATTCAGCCAACGTCGAGCGGGCCGCCTGTGCGGTCGAGATGATCCACGTATACTCGCTGGTGCACGACGACATGCCGTGCATGGACGACGACGTGCTGCGCCGCGGCAAGGCGACCTGTCACGTCGCCTATGACGAGCCGACCGCCCTCTTGGTCGGCGACGCGCTGCAGACACTGGCGTTCGAGCAGCTGGCGCGACCGATGGACGGCGTAGCAGCCCCTGCGCAGCTGAAGATGGTACTGAGGTTGGCCGAAGCGGCCGGCCACGGCGGCATGGCCGGCGGCCAGGCGATCGATCTGGCCAGCGTCGGTCAGCAGCTGAGCCTGGCCGAGCTCGAATACATGCACCTCTTGAAGACCGGCGCGTTGATCCGCGCCGCGGTCTGGCTGGGAGCACTGGCCGGTCGCGAGCTGTCTAACGAAGAGGCAGAGCGACTCGACCACTTCGCCAAGCGCATTGGCCTGGCGTTCCAGGTGGTCGACGACGTGCTCGACTGCGAGGCCGATACCGCCACACTCGGCAAGACCGCCGGCAAGGACGCCGCCAACAACAAGCCAACCTACGTCAGCCTGATGGGCCTGTCCGAGGCCAAACGCTTCGCCCGCGAGCTGCGCGACGAAGCGTTCGCCACGCTCGAGCCGTTCGGCCCGGCCGCCGACCGCCTGAAGGCACTGGCCGACTACATCGTCGCCCGCTCGTTCTGAGGCCGAAAGATTTATGTACCCACTACTCGACACCATCGCCTACCCGGCCGACCTGCGCGAGCTCGACCGCAAGCAGTTGCCGCAACTGGCGAACGAACTGCGCGACTTCCTGGTCGAGTCGGTCAGCAATACCGGCGGCCACTTCGCGTCCAACCTGGGCAGCATCGAGCTGACCATTGCGCTGCACTATGTGTTCAACACCCCGGACGACCGCCTGGTGTGGGATGTCGGCCACCAGACCTATCCGCACAAGATCCTGACCGGCCGCCGCGAGCGGATGGGCACGATGCGCCAGAAGGGTGGCCTGGCCGGCTTCCCGAAGCGCGAGGAATCCGACTACGACACCTTCGGCGTCGGCCACTCGTCGACCAGCATCGGCGCGGCGCTCGGCATGGCCTGCGCGGCCAAGGCGCAGGGGCTCGACCGCAAGGCGGTCGCGATCATCGGCGACGGCGCGATGACCGCCGGCCAGGCCTTCGAGGCGCTGAACAACGCCGGCGCGATGGACGTCGACCTGTTAGTGATCCTCAACGACAACGAGATGTCGATCTCGCCGAACGTCGGCGCGCTGACCAACTACCTGTCTCAAGTGCTCTCCAGCCGCTTCTACAACGCGGTGCGCGACGGCACCAGCAAGGCGCTGGGCATCCTGCCGCCGGTGCGCGACATCGCCGGCAAAGTCGAAGAGCACATGCGCGGCCTGCTGACCGGCGGCACGCTGTTCGAGGAGTTCGGTTTCAACTACATCGGCCCGATCGACGGCCACGACCTCGACGCGCTGGTCAGCACGCTGAAGAACATCCGCACGCTGAAGGGCCCGCAGTTCCTGCACGTGGTCACCAAGAAGGGCCAGGGCTACAAGTTGGCCGAAAACGACCCGGTGGCCTACCACGCCGTGTCCAAGTTCGACCCGGCCAATGGGACGGCGGGCAAGTCCGGCGGCAAACCGACCTACACGCAGGTGTTCGGCGACTGGCTGTGCGACATGGCCAAGCAGGACCCGCGTCTGGTCGGCGTCACCCCGGCGATGCGCGAGGGCTCCGGCCTGGTGCGCTTCGAGCAGGAACACCCGGACCGCTACTTCGATGTCGGCATCGCCGAGCAGCACTCGGTGACCTTCGCCGCCGGCCTGGCCTGCGACGGCATGAAGCCGGTGGTGGCGATCTACTCGACCTTCCTGCAGCGCGCCTACGACCAGCTGATCCACGACGTGACGATCCAGAACCTGCCGGTGCTGTTCGCGATCGACCGCGCGGGCCTGGTCGGCGCCGACGGCCCGACCCACGCCGGCGCGTTCGACATCAGCTACCTGCGCTGCATCCCGAACATGATCATCGCGACCCCGTCCGACGAGAACGAGTGCCGCCAGCTGCTCTATACCGCCTACCAGCACCACGGCCCGAGCGCGGTGCGCTACCCGCGCGGTACCGGCCCAGGCGCGGCAATCGAGGAACAGATGACCGCGCTGCCGCTAGGCAAGGGACGGATCCGCCGTGAGGGCTCGAAGAAACAGGTCGCGATCCTGGCGTTCGGCAGCATGGTGACGCCGGCGCTGGCGGTGGCCGAGGCGTTCGACGCCACCGTCGCCGACATGCGCTGGGTCAAGCCGCTCGACGAGAAGCTGGTGGCGCAGCTGGCCGACAGCTACGAGCTCTTGGTCACGGTGGAAGAGAACGCCATCATGGGCGGTGCCGGTTCGGCGGTGCTGGAATATCTGCAGAGTACAGGCCGCCAGGTGCCGGTGCTGCAGCTGGGCCTGCCAGACGCTTACGGCGAGCACGGCGACCCGGCGCTGCTGCTGGCCGACGCGGGCCTGAACGCGCAGGGAATCGAGGCGGCAATCCGTGCTAGGCTGAATCCATAAGGAAGCTCTAAACCGTCGCGCGCGGCGCGCAGGCGAAGCGATAGACGCGCAGAAACCTGAATGGACTGTTGTCCATGAGGATTTCTGATCGCTGGGCGAATCCCAGATTCGTACGCAGACCGCCCAACGCAGCATCCGCATTACGCAGCAGATTAAGGCTTCACCTCGACGGAGGCCGACATGAACGGCGTGGACCTGGCAATGTTTTTCAACTTGCAGGACACGCCGTTCGCTTTTCTGCCGCGCTTCATGGTGGCGCTGGCGATCGGCCTGCTGATCGGGATCGAACGCGAGCGCAAGCGCCATGCGCTGGCCGGCATCCGCACCTTTCCGCTCACCGCGCTGCTCGGCTGCCTGACCGGCATGTTGGCCGGCCTGGCCAATACCCCGCTCCTCGCCGTCGTCGGCCTGCTGGCGGTGGCCGCCTTCGGCTTTTTGCCGCACAGTCACCTCCACGGCGGTGGCGACGACGCCGTGCCGGTCGCCGAACCACACACCACCACGCTGATCGCCCTCTTGGTCACCTACGCACTCGGCCTGCTGATCTGGCACGGTGGCGCCTCGCTGGCGGTGGCGCTCGGCGTGGTCACCGCCGCGCTGCTCTATCTCAAGCCGGAACTGACCGGCATGCTCCAAAAGTTCACCCGCCACGACTTCTTGTCACTGCTGCAGTTTGTCGCGCTGTCGTTCATCGTGCTGCCTATCCTGCCCAACCGCAGTTTCGGTCCCTACCACGCGTTCAACCCCTACGTGGTGTGGCTGATGGTGGTGTTGATCGTCGGTGTCAGCCTGTCCGGCTATCTGCTGGTGCGGCTCTTGGGCGAGCGCGCCAGCGGACCGCTCTTGGGCATCCTCGGCGGCCTCGCCTCCAGCACCGCTACCAGCTTCGTCTACTCGCGCGAGGTGCACGCCAACCCGGTCAGCGCGCCGCTCGCCAAGTCGGTGATCCTACTCGCCAACTTGGTGTTGTTTGCGCGGCTGATCGTGCTGGCGCTGGTGGTCGCCCCGACCGCGGCACGGCTGGTGGCGCTGATGCTGCTGCCCGGCCTGGCTCTCGGGCTTCTCACCATGCTGCCGCGCTGGGCGCACACGCGCAACGCCAACGCCGAACAACCGGCCATGGCGCTGTCCAACCCGACCGAGCTGAAGCTGGCGTTCGGTTTCGGCGCGGTGTTTGCGCTGGTGATGTTCTGTGCCGCCTGGCTCAACGCCGAGTTCGGCGACAAGGGCGTCTACGCAGTGGCGCTGATTTCCGGCATCTACGAACTGGACGCGATCTCGCTGACGGTGTTCAACCTGTTCGGCGACCAACGCATCGCCGCCTCGGCGATGCTGACCGCGCTGGCGCTGGCGGTGGCCGCCAACACCGCCTTCAAGTTCGGCGTGATCCTGACCCTCGGTGGTGTACCACTGGCGCGACAGTGCCTGCCCACGCTTGCCGCCTCGCTAATCGGAATGGTTGGCGGTGGTTGGCTTGCCATGCTAATCGCCTGATAACGCATCGATTTCCGACAACTTTACTCGACTATTTTGCTGGCGCTATACTTGACCCGTCCAACCACCGTGACCACAAAGCGCATGAAAGACACCGCCATCCCTGACGTGCAAAGCTCGCACGACAGTCGCAATCTGCCGATCAACAAGGTTGGCATCAAGGGCATCCGCCATCCGGTAAGGGTTGCCGAGCGTACGAACGGCGTGCAACACACTATCGGCCTCTTCAACATGACCGTGCATCTGCCTGCCCATTTCAAGGGCACGCACATGTCGCGTTTCGTTGAAATCCTGCAGACGCAGGAGCGCGAGATCTCGGTGAGCGAGTTCGAGAATATCGTGCGGCAGATGGTGGGGCGCCTCGAAGCCCAGTCCGGCTACATCGAGATGAGCTTCCCCTACTTCGTCAACAAGACCGCACCGGTGTCGGGCGTGCAGAGCCTGCTCGACTACGAGGTACAGTACATCGGCGCGGTGGAACACGGTGAGTACACCTTCACCATGAAGGTGCTGGTCCCGGTCACCAGCCTGTGCCCGTGCTCCAAGCAAATCTCGCAATACGGCGCGCACAACCAGCGCTCGCACGTGACGGTCACCGCGACCACCACAGACTTCGTCTGGATCGAAGAGCTGATCGACATCGTCGAGCAGCAGGCGTCGTGCGAGCTGTACGGCCTGTTGAAGCGGCCGGACGAGAAGTACGTGACCGAGCGCGCCTACGAGAACCCGAAGTTCGTCGAGGACATGGTGCGCGACGTGGCGGCCAAGCTCAACGACGACGCGCGGGTCGTGTCGTACGTGGTCGAATCGGAAAACTTCGAGTCGATCCACAACCACTCGGCGTACGCGTTGATCGAACGCGACAAGCGCCAGGGCTGATTGTCGGCATAACCGGCATGAAAAAGGCGACTCACGGGTCGCCTTTCGTACGTTGGCCGAAGCGACTCAGCGCGTCAGCGCCGGAATCAGCTCGAGGATCTTGCGCGCGGTCTCCTGCGGATGCTCCAGCGGAAACAGGTGCGAGCCGCTCTGGTGCAGCACCCGCATGCCGAAGTGGCGCTGCATATAGCGCAGGTCGGCCGGCTTGATCACATTGCTGTGTGTGCCGGCGACGAACGCCGCCGGCACCTTGAGCCGGCCGCTGTAGCGCGGGAAGTTGTGCGGCAGGTGGCGGAAGATCGCGTGCTCGATCGCCGGGCGGAACTTGAGCAGCCGCTGCCCCCGGCCGTCGTCGACGGTGCCGAACTCGGCATAGTCGGTCAGACAGTCCGGGTCCCAGCGCGCAAACATCGGCTTGCGGCCGAAATAGTCGCGCACCTCGGCGACGCTGCCCCAGCCGTCGCGGCGCCGCACCGCCTTGCCGCCCGGCGTCATCCGGTCGATCAGGCCGAATTTCTTCGACAGCCAGATGCCGCGCGAGCGCAGCGGCCCCATCAAGGGCGAGTCGAGGATCACCAGGCTGCGGAACAGCTCGGGCCGGCGGATCGCGGCGAAGAACAGCAGGAAGCCCCCGAGCGAGTGGCCGACGCCGACCACCGGCTCCGCATAGTGGCTCTCGATATAGCCGATGGTCTCGTCGACCAGGTGCGGCCAACAGTCGGTGACCGGAAAGCGCGGGTCGTGACCGATCAGGTCCTTGTAGCCGACCTCGTGCTCGCTCGCCAGCGTGGCGAGCATCTTGCGGTACACGCTCGCCGGAAAGCTGTTGGCGTGCGCGAAGTAAATCGTTTCTCGCATGGTGTGTTAAAGCCCCTTCGTGATTTGCTTGCGGCCTGACCTGTCGGTCGGTCGCTTTTTTGATTCGCCGGACGAACCGGCTGCCACTATCGTAGCGCAACGGCCAAGCAGGCTGTCAGATTTGCCGCCGTCGCCCGACAATGATAGCGTGAGCGCCGCAGCGGGAACCCGCCCGTTCCGCGGCGGTCAATCCTCACGACAAAACCGATAAATCGAGACAATGCTGCCATCCCTGTTCCCATCCCGCCTGTGGCGCAGCCTCGGCGCCGCGCTCTTGATGCTGGCCCCGCTGCTGGCGCACGCGCTGTCGCCGGACGACCTGCTGCCGCCGGAAAAGGCGTTCGCCGCCAGCGTCGAACAAACCGGTCAGCAACTGACCGTGCGCTTCAAGATCGCCGACGGCTACTACCTGTACCGCGACCGGATGTCGTTCGCGAGCGTGCCGGCCGGTCTGGTCGGAAAACCGGCGTTCCCGACCGGAGAGCAAAAGCACGACGCCTTCTTCGGCCAACAGACCATCTTCAAACACGAGGCGGTGATCACCTTTCCGGTCAGCGCCGGCGCACCGACGCGTTTCACGCTGAAGGCCACCTACCAGGGCTGTGCCGACGTCGGCGTGTGCTACCCGCCGCAGACCAAACTGCTCGAGGTCGGCGCGCCGGCCGGCGGCAAGCTCAACCCGCTCGAATGGCTGGAAGGCGGTAACCGCGCCAACGCGCCGCCGGCAGGCAGCACCGAGGCCACGCTGTCCCGCGCCTCGATCGGCGCGACGCTCGGCACCTTCTTCGTCGCCGGCTTGGCGCTCGCTTTCACCGCCTGCATGTACCCGCTCTTGCCCATCCTGTCGTCGCTGATCGCCGGGCAAGGGCACACGCTGACCCATCGCCGCGGTTTCCTGCTGGCGCTCGCCTACGTGCAGGGCCTGGCACTCAGCTACACCGCAGTCGGCGTCGTCGCAGGAATGACCGGCGCACTGTTGACCGTCTGGCTGCAGCAGCCGGTGGTGATTCTGACCGCCGCCGTACTGATGGTGGTGTTCGCGCTGGCGATGTTCGACGTGTTCTCGATCCAATTGCCGAACGCCCTGCAATCCCGCCTGGCCGATGTCAGCAACCGCCTGCCCGGCGGCCATTACGTGACCGTGTTCGCGATGGGCGCGCTGTCGGCGCTGATCGTCGGCCCCTGCGTCGCGCCGCCGCTGGCGCTGGCGCTCGGCTATATCGGCAGCACCGGTGACGCGCTGCTCGGCGGTGTGGCGCTGTATATGATGGCGCTCGGCCTCGGCCTGCCCTTGCTGCTGATCGGCACCTTCGGCGGCGCCGTGCTGCCGCGCGCCGGCAGCTGGATGAAAACCGTCAAGGCGGGCTTCGGCGTGCTGATGCTGGCACTGGCGATCTATCTCGCCAGCCCGTTCCTGCCTTTGTGGCTAGCAATGCTCGGCTGGGCGACGCTGGCGATCGGCAGTGCGGTGTTCCTGAAGGCGTTCGAACCCTTGCACGGCAACGCCACCGTCTGGCACAAGCTCGGCAAGGCGCTCGGTGTGCTGTTGCTGTTGGCTGGCGCCGCGCAACTGGTCGGCGCGCTCTCCGGCAGCGCCGACCCGCGCCAGCCGCTGAAGGGCCTGTTCGGTGGCAGCGTCGCCAGCTCGGCCGAAGCATTGCCGTTCCAGCCTGTCCGCAGTGTGGCCGAGCTCGACGCCGCGATCGCTGCCAGCGCGGGCAAGCTGGTGCTGCTCGACTTCTACGCCGACTGGTGCGTCTCGTGCAAGGAACTGGAAACCGATACCTTCACCGACCCGGCCGTGGCCGCCAAGCTGCGGGGCATGACGCTGCTGCGCGCCGACGTCACCGCCAACAACGCGGCCGATCAGGCACTGTTGAAGCGCTTCGGCCTGTTCGGTCCGCCCGGGCTGATTCTGTTCGGCGCCGACGGCCGTGAGGCCGAACGGGTGATCGGCTTCGTGCCGGCCAAGGCCTTCCTGCCAACGCTAGCCAAGGTCGCGGTGCAGTGATCGTCACTGGGCACTGACCCCCTCTCGAGGTTGGCCGAACGGTTCGGCCAACCTTGCCCGTCAGACCACGCCTCCCTCCTCCAGCGCCCGCGCGATCAGCATCTTCTGGATGTCGCTGGTGCCTTCGTAGATCTGCGCCACCCGCACGTCGCGATAGATCTTCTCGATGCCGTAATCGGCGAGATAACCGTAGCCACCGAGCGTCTGCAAGGCCGCCGACACCACCGTCTCGGCGGTTTCCGACGCGAACAGCTTGGCCATCGCCGCCTCGGTCAGGCACGGCAGGCCGGCGTCGCGCAGCCCGGCCGCGTGCCAGAGCAGCTGCCGCGCCGCCTCGAGTCGGGTCGCCGCGTCGGCCAGCCGGAACCCCACCGCCTGATGGCTGATGATCGCCTGGCCGAAACTGCACCGTTCGCCGGCGTAGCGGGTGGCGATCGCCAGCGCGGCGCGTGCCATACCGAGGCACTGTGCGGCGATGCCGATGCGGCCCGACTCGAGATTCGCCAGCGCGATCTTGTAGCCCTCGCCCTCGGCGCCGAGCCGGTGGCTGGCCGGCACCCGCACGCCGTCGAACGCCAGCTGGCAGGTGTCGGAGGCGTGCTGGCCCATCTTGTCCTCGGTGCGCACCACCCGGTAACCGGGCGTGGCGGTCGGCACCAGGAAGGCCGAGATGCCCTTCTTGCCGGCGGCCGGGTCGGTGACCGCGAACACGATCGCGAGGTCGGCGTGCCGGCCGTTGGTGATGAACTGCTTCACGCCGTCGATCACGTAGTCGTCGCCGTCGCGCCGCGCCCTGCAGCGCAACGCTGCCGCGTCGGAGCCGGCCTCCGGCTCGCTCAGGCAGAACGCCGACAGCCACTGCCCGCTGGCGATCGGGCGCAGGAAGGCCTCTTTCTGCCAGTCGTTGCCGAAGCGCTCGATCGGCCCGCAGCCGACCGAGTTGATCACCGAGATGATCGTCGACAGCGCGCCGTCGCCGGCGGCGATTTCCTCGATCACCGCGGCGGCGGTCAGCGTATCGAGGCCGGCGCCGCCCCACTCCGGCGCCACCGTCAGGCCGAAGCAGCCGAGCTCGGCGAGACCCTGCAAGGCCTCGCGCGGGAAGCTGTGGTCGCGGTCCCATTGCGCCGCACGCGGCACCACCTGCTCGGCGACGAAGCGCCGTACCGCGTCGCGGATCTGTTCCTGCTCTGCCGTCAGTCGCATCGCGCCGCCCTCACAGCCGTTCGATCGCGACCGCGGTCGCTTCGCCGCCGCCGATGCACAGGCTGGCCACGCCGCGGCGCAGGCCGTACTGCTCGAGCGCTGCCAACAGCGTCACCACGATGCGCGCGCCCGACGCGCCGATCGGGTGGCCGAGTGCGCAGGCGCCGCCGTGCACGTTGACGCGGTCGTGCGGCAGCGCCAGCTCGTGCATCGCCGCCATCGTCACCACCGCGAACGCTTCGTTGATTTCGTACAGGTCGACCTCCTGCGCGTCCCAGCCGACCTTGCCGAGTAGCTTCTTGATCGCACCGACCGGCGCGGTGGTGAACCAGTCGGGCGCCTGCGCGTGCGTCGCATGGCCGACGATGCGCGCCAGCGGCGTCAGGCCCTGCGCGCGCGCGTCCGACTCGCGCATCAGCACCAGCGCCGCGGCGCCGTCGGAGATCGAGCTGGAGTTGGCGGCGGTGACGGTGCCGTCGCGCTGGAACGCCGGTTTCAGGGTCGGGATCTTGGCCGGGTTGGCCGCCAGCGGCTGCTCGTCGGTATCGACCGTGTGGCTGTCGCCCTTGCGGCCGGCCACCGTCACCGGTGCGATCTCGCGGGCGAACCGGCCACCGTTGATCGCCGCCTGCGCGCGGCTCAGCGACGCCAGCGCGAACTCGTCCTGCTGCTGGCGGGTGAAGCCGTAGTGGCTGGCACAGCGCTCGGCGAACACACCCATCAGCGTGCCGGTCTCGTAGGCGTCTTCCAGGCCGTCGAGGAACAGATGGTCCTTCAGCTCGCCGTGGCCGAGCCGCAACCCGCCACGCGCCTTCGGGATCAGGTATGGCGCGTTGCTCATGCTCTCCATGCCGCCCGTCACCACCCGGTCGGCCGAACCGGCGAGCAGTCGGTCGTGGCCGAGGATCAGCGCTTCCATGCCCGAACCGCACATCTTGTTGACGGTGGTCGCCGCCGCCGACACCGGCAAGCCCCCTTTCAACGCCGCCTGGCGTGCCGGCGCCTGGCCTTGACCCGCCGGCAGCACGCAGCCCATCAGCACCGTGTCGATGCTGTCCGCCGTCACCTTGCCGCGCTCCAGCGCCGCGCGGATCGCCACCGCGCCGAGTTCGCTGGCGCTACACGCCGCCAGCGCCCCCTGAAAGCCTCCCATCGGCGTGCGTGCCATGCCGACCACTACCACATTGTCCTGTGTTGCCTGCGTCATCGTGCTGTCTCCGTTTGCTTGTTGCTACACCACAACCAGTTAACGTTTACGTTAACGTAATATTAGGCTGACAGTGAAACGTTACCAACGCACAATGGCGGAAATGAGGCGCCGAGTGCGTCCGCTACCACAACTGGAGACGATATGAGCGAAGCCCCCGTCCTGTTCGACACCCGCCGCAGCGCCAACGGCGCACAGATCGGCGTCGCCACGCTCAACGCGCCGGCGGCGCTGAACGCGCTCAATCTGGCGATGATCCGCCTGCTCGACGCGCAGTTGGCCGAATGGGCGGCCGCGCCCGAGATCGCCCTGGTGGTGTTGCACGGCGCCGGCGACAAGGCGTTCTGCGCCGGTGGCGACGTGAAGGGGCTGCGCGCCGCGCTGCTCGCCGAACCGGCCCCCGCCCCTCACCCGGCCGCGGTAACGTTCTTCACCGAGGAATACCGGCTCGACTACCGCCTGCACAGCTATCCGAAACCCTTGCTGGTCTGGGGCAGCGGCATCGTGATGGGCGGCGGCATGGGGCTGCTGCAGGGGGCCAGCGCGCGCATCGTCACCGACAGCAGCCGACTGGCGATGCCGGAAGTGAGCATCGGGCTGTATCCAGACGTCGGCGGCAGTTGGTTCCTGTCCCGCCTGCCCGGCCGGCTCGGCCGCTTCCTGGCCATGACCGGCGCCCCGTTGAACGCGCACGACACGCTGCTGCTCGGTCTCGCCGACCGCACGCTGCCGAGCGACAGCCTGCCGGCACTGCTCGACGCGCTAGGCACCGGCGATTGGCATCAACATGCGGCGGCCAACCAGGCAGAACTCGACCGCGTGCTCGACCGCTTTACCGCCGCGCATCCGGTGACGCTGCCTGCGTCGCCGATCGCGCGGCATCAGCTGGCCTTGCAGGCGGCGCTGCAGGCGGGCGATATCCAGGACGTCGCGGCCAGGCTGATCGCGCAGGGCAACGCGTCGGACGACCCGTGGCTGTCCCGCGCCGCCCAGACGCTGGCGCACGGCTCACCGAGCACCGTGGCGGTCGGCTGGGCGATCCAGGAGCGGCTGGCGGCGGCGTCGCTCGCCGACGCGTTCCGCGCCGAGCTGGCGCTATCGGTCAACTTCTGTGCCCGACCGGATTTTCTGGAAGGTGTACGCGCCCGACTGATCGACAAGGACCAGGCGCCGCGCTGGCAGCCGGCGACCCTGGCCGACGTGGATCAGGACTGGATCGACGGCCATTTCGCCGAGCACTGGTCGGCCGAAGCGCATCCGCTGCGCGAGCTGTAAACAGCGAAGAGGGGCGACAAAAATGGCGGCCGCTGGCCGCCATTGGCATTGGGTTCGGTAAGCATTCAACGGCTAGATGGCTCGACCCCATGATCGACCGGACGCGGCTGTAACGCCGCCACCATCGCCAAATGTCCGTCGCCGAGCAGATTGCGCAGCTTGCGGTAGGCGAGGAACAGCCCGCCGCCGACCAGCGCCACGCTGGCCGCCAGCTGTGCCCACAGCACCGCCAGCCAGCGCTGCTCCACAGCCTTGGCCTGTTGCACCGCGGCGGCGGTACGCCCTTCGAACAACACGTAGAAGTCGTCGAGCGGCCGCATGATCTGCGCCTTGTAGCGGTGGTATTGCGCGTCGTTCAACAGCCTGCACGCCAGCTCGCGGTCGGGTGCACCATACCGAGTGAACTGACCGTGACCATCCTCGAAGCGCCCCTTCACCGCGTTGAGCGCGACGAGCTCGATGCGCATCAGCGCATCGGACTTGGCCTGCGCCTCGTTCAGGCGGGCGAATTCCTGCCGGGTGAAGCCGATGCGCTGCATCAATTGCCGCAGCGATACCGGCGGGCCATCCGGGCGCGGCTTGGCCTGACCGTCGGCGACGAAGTCCCAGTAGATACGGTGATAGGCCTGCGGCCGCGGCGACTCGCCGTTGCGGATGGCGGCAATGTCCCAATAGAGCTTCTCGAAGCGAGGGTCGCCGGTTTCGGCGTAGCTACGGGCAAACCGCGTCATGTCGTCCGAGCTATGGCGCAGCTCGGCGGCATAGAGATAGCTCTGCAAACGCACGCCCTCGGCGGCAGTCGTCGCGTTTGCCGCGGCGTAGAGGCGAAATCCGGTCTCGCCCAACAGCAACATCGCCGCCAGACTGAGGATGGCCGGCTTGAGGAAGATTCGTCGTAGGGTCATGCCTTACACCTTGATCACCGATTCGTGCATACGATTCTTCACTGCGAGCAATCTTACCTTAAACCAGAACAGCGTTATCAACGTATTCGCTATCTTAGCCAAATGCAATACAAATGATTCTCAAGCATTTGCTTGAAATCAAAAAAGACCAGGGCCACCGGAAACGGTGGCCCTGGTCGGGTCAACAACGGGAAAACAGAATCAGGCTAGCGGATAACCACGCGCCTCGAGCGCCTTGCGCAATTCGCCGAGCGCAATCTCGACCAGCGCCGGCGCCCCGCTGAAGCCGAACTCGATGTGCCCGGGCACGTCGGCGCGCGCGAACGACGGCAAGCTCGAGAAACGCAGCGTCGGGTAACGGGCGACGAAGTCCTGCATCAGTTCGATCAGGTCGCCCTCGCGGGCGCCGATCGCCTTGAGCGAACGCTCCACGTCCGGCTGGTCATTCTTCAACTGCGAATATCGGGTGTCGAGCACCCACTCGATCATCGGCCACGCCATAGCCGGGAAGCCCGGTACGCAGTGCAGGTCGCCGATGCTGAAGCCGGGAATCTGGTTGACCGGATTGGGGATGATCCCGCTGCCGGCGGGAAACTCACCCATACGAATCCGGTGCGGATAGGCATCGGCACCGAAGCGCCCCTCGATCAGCGCGCGGGCCTCCGGGTGCACCACCAGTTCGACCCCCGCGGCGGTGGCGACGGCCTGGCGGGTGTGATCGTCCGGCGTCGCGCCGATGCCGCCGAAGCTGAACACCAGATCGCCCGAGGCCAGCGCCCGGCGCATCGCGTCCTCGATTCGTACCGGCACGTCGCCCAGATACTCGGCCCACGCCAGCTTCATGCCACGCGCGGCCAGAATCCGGATCAGCGCGGCCAGGTGCTTGTCCTGCCGCTTGCCTGACAACAACTCGTCGCCGATGATCAATGCGCCCACGTTCATACGCCTGCCCTCTTACGCCTGCCCTCTAATGAGTCGCTAACAAAACCTCCCGGCGTTGTTGCCCGGCCTTGCCGTACGCCTTGTACTGTCTGCGGCCGGGGCGCCTAGCCGGGAGCGCTTCGCTGGGCTTTGTTAGCGACTCTAATCAATAATGACGCAAGGCATAGTAGCCGATCCCAATCAGCTCGCGCAGCGCCGTATGGCACTCCTGCATCGCGCGGCCCTGCGGCAGCCACAGCCGCGCGCCGTCGATCTCGTAGCGCACATAGCCGGTCGGCGCAGGCGCTACCTGCAGTCCCTGCTCGGCAAAGGCCGGTACCGCCCGGGCCAGGTGCCAGCCCTGCGACACCAGCGCGATCCGCTGCACCCCGTCACGGTGCAATACCTTGGCCGAAAGCCGGGCGTTGTCGGCAGTGGTGTCCGAACCGTCCTCGACCCAGCGCGCCGTGACGCCGAAGTCGTTGCGCAAGCTGGCGGCCATCACCTGCCCTTCCGGTGTGCCGCCATTCGGCGCGCCGCCGCTGACCAGTACCGGCTTGCCGCTCGCGCGTGCCAAGTGCGCCGCGTAGCGCAGCCGGATCAGCGTGTCCGCCGCCGGCTGGTCGCGACCGTATTCGGGCGCCGGCCGCTTGCCGCCGCCGAGCACGACGATCGCGTCGACCTCGGCGAGCTTTGCCGCCGATAGTGGCGGGTATCGTTCTAACAGGCCGTTCAGCCACAAGGAGCACGCCGGCGTGGCGAGCAGGTAGAACAGCACGGCGCTGGTCAGAAGCAGGCTTCGGCCCAGCTTGACCCAGCCTCGTCGCCCCAGCCAGTAGCCGAACATCGCCAGCAGCAGCAGGCTCAACGGCGGCAAAAAAACAGCCCCGACGAGCTGGTGAACCAGCACGTCGGGGCTTGCGATGACGCTCATATACGCTTATTCGCCGAGGTAGGCGTTACGCACGCGGTCGTCGTTGAGCAGGTCCTGCGCCGGACCGCTGATGCTGATGCGGCC